>JBGPYK010000001.1:0-33234 GCA_041493245.1 Methylomirabilia bacterium
GTGCTCGCCGTGCTCGGCGGGATCTCGCTGTTCTTTCACTTCCACGACGGCCGCTTCCATCTCGACGCCATCTACCTGCAGCACGCCGCGATGGGCAGTACGGCCGTCGGCCTCGGCGTGGCACTACTGATCGCGCGGCGGCGTCTCGAAAGCCGCGCGTCGCTCCTCCGGTGGTCCTGGCCGGCCTTCCTCGTCCTCCTCGGTCTGGTTCTGTTGCTGTATTCCGAGCTCTGACCCTACGGCGCCTTGAGCTTCAGATCCTCGTAGGGGGCGGAGTAGAGGTAGTTGCCGATCAGCCCGAGCCCCGACTCGGCGACGCGTGCGCCCACGCCGTTGAGGAAGGCCGGCTCCGTGAGCGGCAGGAACATCACGCGCTCGTGCATGAGCTGCTGGATCTTGTGAAGGATCGCTTCGCGCTTCTTGCGATCCACTTCAGTGGCCTGCTCGCGGAAGAGCGCGTCGAGATCCGGGTAGCCGCCGTAGGCGTAGATCCCCTCCGAGACGACGAACGCCTCGATCCGGGTCGAGGCATTGCCGGGGGCGCCCGACGCCGTTGCGGACGAGCGGCCGCAGCTTCTTCTCCGCGTTCTCCTTGAGGAACCCGGCGCGCTCGAGGCCCCGCACCGTCACGCGAATGCCGACGGCCTGCAGATAGTTGGCCGCGGCCTCGATGATGGTCGTGTAGGCCATGTCGGTGGCCATGGCGCCACCGTCGAAGCCGTTGGGATAACCGGCCTCGGCGAGCAGGGCGCGCGCCTTTGCCGGATCGTAGGGATGCATCGGAGCCGGCCAGGCGAACTCCAGGCCGTGGGGGATGATGCTACCCGTCACGCGGGCCGCCCCCAGGTACTCCGCCTGGTTGATGGCCTGCCGGTCCACGGCGAGATTGGCGGCGAGACGCACGCGGCGGTCGTGCCACGGTGAGCGCGCGTTCCACTGGTCCGCGAACTGGATCCAGTCGGTCCACGTGGCCGACGGGCAGGCACTGTCGATGTGCCGCTCCCTCCTGTGCCGCTCCGGCCCGACGGCCACACGTCAAGGCCGGTCCGCGTCGCAGCCAGACCTACCCTACTGTCCTGCTGAGGCCTGCGATCAAGCCAAGCCCCCGCGCGAGGACCGACACCGCGACGAAGAGCGAGGCCGAGCCGACGTACATCAACGCCATGGCGACGAGGTACTTGATCCAGTGACCGCGTTGCCGCGGGTGCCGAAGCGCCTCCTCGAGCGGCAAGTAGGCGAGCCCCATGATGGAGCCGTACACGAGCATCACATAGCCCAGTAGGTACAGGCTGGCCAGCGGGTTCGCGGACAGACTCTGGACAATGGCGACGAGCACCTGGGCATCCTGCTCGACCGGCACGCCGAGTACAGCCGTCGTCAGGAACACCGACGGGAGCGTGAACCGAAAGAATCTCAGGGCGACGATCCAGGCAAGGGCCCAGCCGCCGTAGTAGCCGACCCCGAACACGGTCAGGTCGTGAACGAGCGTCTGGACCTCGTCGCCCGCGAGCCGCATGGAAACCCACTTCGTGACTTCGAAGATCATCCCGCTACTCACGACCAAGAGGACCAACTTGAGGGGCGGTGGGAGGAGAACGCGTCCGACGGCACGGGCGACATGGGGACGCCAGAGCAGCGCGACCACGAAGACGACATAGATCAGCAGCGTCAGGTCCGGCGGCGAGCGCACCAGCCCCAGCAGGGGGACGACGCCGCTCGCGGCGAGCAGCAGGCGACGGCGGCGGCTCACCGATCGGGTTCCAGCCGGCCGGACGAGTCGCTCCGGCTCATCTCCTCACGAGCACGACAAGCCACGGGTTGAGGGCGGTCGGGCGCAGCCAGGCCCCTGCTCGGCTCGACAGCAGTCGGAAGTACAGCTGGACCGGGCCGACGAGGAACCGCTGCCAGGGGTGCCGGGCCTTCTGCCGGAAGCTGAAGTACGGCTCGAGGGGCAGCGTCTCGATCGAGCGGCACCCGGCGCCCCGCACGAACAGCTCGGCGTAGTCGTCGAAGGAGCAGAGGAAGCGTTCTCCCGGCGAGTGAAGTCGGACGACGCCGCCCGGGTTGTGGTGCAGGTGCCACATGTCCAACGGGCACGGGCGGTTGGGACTGGCGACGACGATGTACCCGCCCGGCTTGACGACCCGCACCATCTCGCGAGCCACCTGGTTCCGCTGCTCCCGGTAGTCCGCGACCACCGCGGTCGTGTCGCCGATCACCCCGACGTGGGGCAGCAGGCACCCCGCCGTCACCAGGTCGAAGGTCTCGTCGGCAAAGGGCAGCGCCTTCGCGTTCGCCACGTAGAGACGGTCCGGATACCGCCGCCGGCTCCAGCTCCACGTCCGCTTACCGCAGTCGATGCCGTACGCGGCGAACCCATACTCGTTGAACAGATCCACGTCCACCGCCACCCCGCATCCGTTAGACAGGATCCGCGGGCGATCCGCCACCTCAGAGCTCGCGGCAGGATCCCCCAGCAGCCGCCGCGCCAGAGGCAAGCAGTAGTTGAGCGTGGAGAAGGTGTTGGCGTGCTCCTCGGTCAGATCCCGCTCTTCATCGCGCTCGTCCTGGAACCGGTCTGCCGGGTCCTCGAGCAAGTCGAGGAAGCCGTTTCGCCGAGGGTAACTCCGCGCGCACATCGAGCACTGGAGTTCCGACGCCACGGGCTGGAGGTCCCCTCGGCAGCGTGGGCACACGATCCAACTCGGGACCACCCGCGGCTCCGGGACGTTCGAGGCAGCGCCCATGCGACGCCCCCCCTCAGGCGGGCGGCTTCGCCTGGCGCCGCGTCGCGCGTAGCTCGTCGAGCAGCGTCGCGAACCGGGCCCCGAGCACCTGCCAGTCGTACTGGCGCTCGATCAGCCGCCGGCCTGCCACTGCCAGGTGACTCCGCAGCTCGGGCGACCGCAATACCTTCACCGTCTCGCGGGCGAAGGCGGTGGGCTCGTCGGCGAGTAGGATGTCCTCCCCGTGGGTCGCGGCGACCCCTTCCGCACCGATCGTGGTCGAGACCACCGGCGTCCCGAGCGCGAGCGATTCGAGTACCTTGAACCGGGTCCCTCCGGCGCCGGTGCGCAGGGGCACCGCGCACGCCCAGCTCCCGGCGATCACCGGTCGCACGTCCGGGACGTACCCCGTGTACTCGACCCCGGGCGCCTGCGGAGCGAAGTTCCTGGCAGGGATCCGCCCCGTGACCACGAACCTCACCGCCGGCACCTCGGCACGGATGAGGGGCAGAATCTCCTGGATGAAGTGGCGAGCGCCGTCCAGGTTCGGCGGGTACGTCAACGCGCCGGGGAACACCAGCGTGTCAGGCTGGGGCGACGCCAGGCCGAGGGGGTAGCCGGAGAGATCCAGGCCGTTCGGGAGGACCTCCACCCGCGGCCACGCGGGAGCGGCGGCGACCAGGGCGGCCCGGTCTTCCTCCGAATTGACCACGCACAGGTCATAGCAGTGGGCGATCCGCCTCAGGTGCGCCGCGAACTTCATCCTCCGGAGCGCCCACAGAGCCTGACGGGGTCCGGTCGAGATCGCCCGCAGCCGCTCGAACTGCAAGGTGGCAACGCACACGTAGTCCAGGATGCGGACGCGGTCCGTGTACGGAGCGACGTAGTGCGTGAGGCCCGGGTCGCCGGCCACCAGGACGTCCGGCGAGAACTGAGCCACCAGGCGGGTCACGTGGCGCTCCATCTCGGCGCTGTGGAATTCGCTCACATCGGACGGGCTGAGGGACAGCCACCGCCGCGGCCGTGGGCCAGGGGGACGCGGGGGGACAATCTTGACGTCCCGGAAATGGCCGCTCCACACGCCGGCAGGTGACGCGCCAGCCCCGTCGTCCGCAAAGCACGCCAGCGCGACCTCGTGATGCTTCGCCAGCTCGAGAGCCACGGCAGCCGCGCGCAGCTTGCCGCCATTGTCGGGGGGGAAGGGCAGGGTCGGAGAGATGATGACGATTCGCATCGTGCGCCTACGCTGGCGGAGTGGCCGCGCGGTCGAGATCGGGCCCGGTCGCCGACAGGGCGACAGCCGCCCACACGAGGCAGAACACAGTGCCCACCACGCGGCCACCCAGCAGGACCAGGGCGGCCCCCAGGGCACCCAGGCTCGGCACGAGCCCCGCGTAGCCCGCGAGCGCCGCCACCAGGCCGATTCCTGCTGCCTTCGCCAGGAGGTCCGGTCGCCCCTCGACGAGGAGCAGCACGACCAGGGTCGTGGTCGCCAGCTCCAGCGCGTAGGCGAGACCGAGGATACGAAGCACGGGGACGGCCTCCTCGTATGCGCGCCCGTAGAAGGTCGACACGAGCGGCGCCGCGGCCACCATCACCCCGCCGGCCACGACCACGGCGAGCCCACCCACGAGGATGGCCGCCCGCCCCAACGCCCGGCGCCGGGCGCGCCCGGCGCTCATGCGGCCGAATCGCGGGAGCAGGACCGCCAGGCTCGCCATCGTGAGCACGGAGACTCCAGTGACGATGGCGCGCGCCGCGGCATAGACTCCCACCGCTGACGCCCCTCGATAGTAGCTCAACGCGAGCGTGTCCACGGTGTTCGCGAACGTCCCGAACACGACCGTCGGAACGAGCCAGCCGGCGTACCGCCAGAGATCGCCGGCGACCGTCCGGTACTCGCCGTGCGCTTCGCGGAGCCGGCGCTGGCTCGGCGCCAGGGCGACGACGCTCCCCAAGTAGAGCGAGCAGACGTAGACCGTCAGGGCCACGCCGACCGTCAGCCCGCCGAGCGCGACCAGCCCCAGCAGCGGCAGAGCTCGCAGCAGCGCCACGGTCACTCCTACCGCAGCAAACGACCCGAGCCGCTGGCGAGCCTGAAGGATGGCCAGCCCCAGCTCCGTCAGAGCCACCGCCAGTGCCGCGACGAAGGCGGTCCTCAGGGCGATCACCAGCTCGGGGCGCCCCAAGATCGAGTCGCCCGCGTACTCCGCGCCGACGAGACCCACGACCATGAGGCCCAGACCCACGACGAGCTTCCCGGCGCCGACGAGCTGGAAGACCGCCCACGCCCGCTGCGGCGCCCGCTCCCAGTACGGCGCACTGACGCGCATCGCCGCGATGTCGACGCCCATGCCGAGCACCAGCTCGCCCACGCTTGTCCCGACCAGCACGCCGAACGCGTAGATGCCGAACGGCGCGGGCCCCAGGGCCCGGGCGAGGGCGATCATCACAATGAAGCTCGACACCTGCATGAACGCCCGGGTACCCGCGGCCTGCACGAAGTCGAGCACCGACGCGTGCAGGAACGATCCCGCCCAGGGTCGCTCGGCCGGCATCATCTTTCTGACGGCCGTCACCATCTCCCTCAGCGCGCCGGGCCTCCGCCCTCCGCACCGAACTCGGCGCGATACCACGCCACCGTCCGCCGTAGCCCCTCCCGCAGCGGGACGCTCGGCTTCCAGCCCAGCGCCCGCAGCCGGCTCGTCTTCGGGGCCCAGCGCTGGGGATCACCGGGTCGCACCGCCCCGCTCCACCGGACCCGCGGGCGAACCCCCATCAACTCGCTCAGCAGGTCCATCAGCTCCCGGATGCTCGCCGGCTCCCCGCTCGCGACGTTGTACGTCTCGCCCCGGAGGGCGCCGTTCAGCGCCGCACACACCGCCGCACGCACCACGTCGCCGACGTAGTTGAAGTCGCGCACCTGCGTCCCGTCCCCCAGCGCCTCGATCTCGCCGCTCCTGTTCCCCAGCTTTCGCATGAAGTCGTACACTACCTGCTTCCGCTGGCGAGGCCCGTACACAGAGAACAGACGGAGCGACGCCATCCGCAGCCCGTACAGCTGCGCGTACACCGCCACGTACCGCTCCGCGGCGAGCTTGCTGACGCCGTACGGCGAGATCGGCACCGTCGGGTCCTCCTCTCCGACCGACGAGGCCTCGCTCTCCCCGTAGACGGCGGCCGACGAGGCGACGATCAGCCCCGTCGCCGGCCGGGTCTTGCGCAACGCCTCCAGCACGGATAGGGTCCCAACGACGTTCAGCTGGAAGTCGTACCACGGGTCCTCGACCGAGGGCGGCACGTACGGGTTGGCGGCGAGATGAAAGATCAGGTCGAACTCTCGGGCGCGGAGCAGCTCTCCGAACGTCGCGCTCAGCACATCGTCCTGCACGTACTCGATCGTCGTCCGGCACTGCTCCAGGTTCGCCATCCGGCCGGTCCTGAGGTCGTCCACGACCGTCACCCGCGCACCGGCCAAGATGAGAGTCTCCACGAGATGTGAGCCGATGAACCCGGCCCCGCCGGTGACCAGAACCGTTCGTCCCGCGAGCCGCTCGGGCTCGATCACGTCCAATCCTTGGTTCTCCTCACGCACTCGACGTCAACGAGCCGGGCTCGCGGCGGCAGAAGCCCGCACCGCACCACGCCACCCGCCGTGGACCGGCGTTCCCGCTAGCTTCGCCTCCACGCGCACGAGCGCCGCAGCCAGCGCAAACATGAGCCACAGGTAGCGGAAGCTGCCGACCATCGGATACCCCAGCATGGCGATCGCCAGCCCGGCCAGCGCAACCAGACTGGCTCGCGCGTATGACGCCAGCTCCGGCTCACCCAGCGCGTCGAACCGGCTCACCAGCACGCGAAGCTGCCGCAAGGCTACGACGACCAGGGCCACGAGGATTACCAGACCGCCCAGTCCCAGTTCCACTCCCGCCAGGATATAGCTGTTGTGTAGCGGCACGGTGGCACCGGGGATCCCGGTCTGCACGAGGTGTCGGGCGCTCTCCGGCCAGTTGAGGTGCTGTTGCGCCACGCCCACTCCGAGCACCGGGTGCTCGAGCATCATCCGGATCCCGATCGGTGTCGTGCTGACGCGCCAGGCCCCGCTGTCCTCCGCCGCCGCGCCGCTCGGTAACGCGACGGACCCCATGGAGATCACTCGGTCGCGCAGCGGGGCCCAGGCCATCAAGGCCAGGAAGGTCATCATCGCGACGACCGGCGCGAAGGCCACCACGCGCCGCCGGTCGACCATCCACGCCATCAGAAAGAGCACGATGGCGGTCGTCAGGATGGCGCCGCGCGTGAAGGATAGCAGGTGAGCGGCACCGAACGCGATGAGGACCAGCACCCCGAGGAGCCGCCGGGACCGGCTTCCCTGCCGCACCATCCAGAAGAACACGAAGGGCATGAGCGTCTGCAGTGACAGCGGAAGAAAGTCGGGCGTCCCCGTGATGCTATCGATTCGAAACCACCCTTCCCAATGCTGAAGGTCGAGCCCGGTCTGCCCGCGAAAGAATTGCTGGGACAGGGCATAGGCCGTGGTCGAAGGCGGCCAGACGAAGTGCGTCCATGCCTGGACGAGTCCAACCACAGCCGTGACGATGCCAGACGCGACCATCAGCCCCACCACGGTCCGCAGCGCCCGCCGGTCGTCCACGATGGTTACGAAGAGCCACGCCAGGGCGAAGTAGCTGACGTGCACGACCGCCGCGGACCAGATCTCCTCACGAGTCAAGGGGTTGATCGCCGACGCCAGGACGAGCGCGACGTAGAACCCCACGAGGATCAGCAGCGGGCTCCTGGTGAATAGCGGCCTTCGCGTCCGCAGCACCCACAGGAGCGCCGACACCGTCACCAGCAGCCCCGCGTACCGCGACAGGTTCCACGGCCACTGGCCGATGATGGTGGCGGCAAGCCCGTACACTCCCAGGCGCGGCCACAGCAGGATCGCCAGCGCGGCCGGGAAGGCCACCGCCAGCCCGAAGGCCACCAGCGGGCTGAACATCGTAAGCAACAACGCGACGAGTCCGAGCTGCGCCGACCCGACACCGATCAGGAGGGCGGCGGGTGGCATCAGGCGCGACGGGCCCACCCTACGGCCATGGGCGTCCGCCCTGGTCGCCCCCGGCGCCGAGGCCGCTGGCCGCGGGGGCGAGTCGGCCGGCGGTGACGCCGGCCAGCCCCAGCGCGGCATCGTACGAGCGCATGATCTCGGCCGCCACGTGATCGGCGCTGAACCGTGCCTCCACCGCGCGCCGTGCCGCCGCGCCCATCGCGCGCGCGGCCGGAAGGTCCCTCAACAGCGTGATCGTCGCGTCCGCCAGCGCCGCCGGGTCACCCGGAGTGACCAGATAGCCCATCTCGCCGTCGGCGACCGCCTCCTGGGATCCGTACACCCTCGTGGCCACGATCGGCAGCCCCGTCGCCATCCCCTCCAGCAGGCCGACCGACATGCCGTCCCGGACTGACGGCACCACCATCAAGTCGGCGGCCCTCAGCGCCTCCAGCCGGTCCGGGTAGTAGCCCGTGAAGCGCACGTGGGCGGCGACGCCGAGCTCCACGGCCTCGCGCCGAAGATCCTCGAGCAGCCAGCCCTCGCCGACCGCCAGGTAGATGGTCTGGGGATGCGCCTGCAGCACCCGGAGCATCGCCCGCAGCATGTACCGGTGGCCCTTCTCGGGATGCAGTCGCGCCAACTGGATCAGCACGGGGACTCCGTCGGGCAGGCCCAGGGCCGCTCTGGCGGTCCGCCGCTGCTCGACCGTCGCCGGGTAAATCTCGCTCGTGTCCACGTAGCTCGGAATGATGTCGACCCTCCCCGCCCGAAACCCGAACCGGACCAGCTCGTCCTTCAGCGTCCCGGAGTTGGCCAGCACCCGGCGGAAGAAGCGCAGGCTGACGAGGCTCGTCGCCTCCGCCAGCTGCACGCGGAGTGGCCACATCGGGAAGCAGCCGAAGTAAGATCCGACCAGGGGAATCCCCAGCCCGGGGCGCGCCAGCAGGGTCGCCACTTCCGCCTTTGCACCGTAGGTATGAACCATGTCGACCTGCTCCCGCTGCAGGACCCGTCGCAGCTTCACCACCACTCCCGGGTCGTAGTCCCAGCGCGTCGCCACCACCTCACTGGCCAGGCCCCGCCGGATCGCTTCTTCGTGAAGCGCGACTCGCAGCGGCTCCCCATCCCAGAGGTTCACGATGAGGTGGTCGAACCGGCTCCCGCGGAGCCGCTCGGCCAGCATCAGGATCAGGTTCTCGGGCCCCTGGATGCCGCAGTCGCAGGATCGGATCGCGGCCACCTTGACGCGTCTCTCGCGCACCGTCCTCCTCTTCACAGGCGGAATCCGCCGAGGTAGGTGACTCCGCGGATCCCCGCGAGATCCCGCGGCGTGCTGATCACGTCGTTGAGATACTCGACCAAGAACACCATCGCGACACCGATCAGCAGTCCCGCCGGGAAGCTCAGCGCCACGATGAACAGCTTGCGCGGATAGACCGCTTCGATCGCCCGCACGGGCGGGCTCAGCACGGAGATGTTCGCGATCCGACGTCGGTCGAGCTCCTCCACGATGAGGCTCTCCTCCATCCGCTTGACGTAGGTGAGATAGCTCTCCTCGGCGATCTGTCGCTCACGCTCCAGGTCCCTGATCTGCCGCTCGCCCTCATTGATCTGCCGGAGCTGCTCCTCGATCTCTCGCACACGCGCGCCCCGCTGCGGCCGGCTCGACTCGAGTCCCGCGATCTGCACTCCCGCCTCCTCGATGCTCTGCATGAAGCTCGCCTTCACCGGGTTCGCCTGGTACGTGATCGCGCCCACCAGCGTCGAGTCCTCGTTGGCCAACAGTTCGGTCAGTGCGACGATCTCCCGTTCGACGTTCCGGATCACCTGCGATTCCGGCAAGTAGTGGGTCGAGAGCTTGGCGCGCTCCTGCTGCAGCAGAACGAGTCGATCCTTCCGCGCCTGTACGGACGGGTTGGGAGTGATACTCTGTGACTGCCGTAGCTCGTCGGGTAGGGCGGCCAGTCGGCCCCGCATGAGCGCCTGCTGCGCCTGCAATGCGACCCTCTTCGCCTCGTTCGCATCGATCTCGTTCCTCACCGTGTCGAGCTGCTTCAGGAGCATCGTGCGCTGTTCGGCGGTCGACACGAGGTTGAACCTCGCCTTGATCTCTTCCCTTGCGGCGTCGATCTGCTCGACAAGGCGCTTCCGCGCGGCTACCTGGCGGCTGAAGACGCCTCTGATTTCCACATCGCGGCGCACCTCGATGTGCCGGTCCAAGTACAGATCCAGGAGCAGGCTCAGGATCCGGACGGACAGATCCGGATCGCCGAACTGGAGCCTCACGGTGATGACATCCGAGTCTCGCTCCGCCTCGACCCGCAGCGCTCCCTCGATGCCGAGGATGAGCCGCTCGCGATCGCTCAGTCGCTTCTGCAGTCCCGTCGCGACCAAGAGCGCCGCCAACCGTTCCCGCGTCCATCCCACGCCGGCGCGAACGTAGTGTGTGATCTTCTGCGGAAGCGTCTGCGGCTCGACCATCGGCATCCGAAACGCGTCCGAGCCGATTTGGTCCACCACCTCCGTCACCAGGCTCCGCGCCGACAGCAGCTGGATCTCCGAATTCAGCTCCTCCTTGCGGACACCCCCACTCAGGACCGCCCCCTTCTGAACGGTGACCGGCACCTCGGTGTTCTCGCGACCCAATTTCACCAGAACGCTGGCCTTCGTCTCGTACACCTCTCGCAAGACGAACTGCACCGTGACGTAAGCGCTTAACACGGTGGCTGTTACCACCACCGCCAACAGCGCCCGGTACTTCACGAGAGCCGCCTTCCACGCCTCTAGGTCGTCCTCGCCCGCGCCTTTCTGCAGCTCCACCTCGTCCGTCTCCGCCGCACCCATCCCTCTACTCCTGCTCCGCGTCGCCGTCAGGCGGACGGCTACCGCGCCAGCGCTCGCTCGCTCCGCCAGGACCTCTCTCCTCGTTCAGGCCACCCTCTCCGTCGTCAGCCGATACGCGCCGATCCGCACGCTCCTGAGCGTCATGTCCATCGTCAGCGGCAACGACATCTCCCGCACGCTCATCGGCTCGACCGCCGGGCTCGTTAGCCGCGCCATTTCGAGCATGGACAGCCGCCGGTCTCCGGCGATGTGCACCGTCCCCGTCAGCCGGCTCACTGTCGCGTCGCGGATCGCCTCCGCGACCTGATCCGCGTACAGATACGTTCCGAAGCGATCGACGAACGCCCGCGTGTATGGCCACGGCTCCCTCGCTGCGAAGTTCGTGCGCACGACGAGGTGGCACGGCAGACGCCGCGCCACATACTCCCCGACCAGCTTCGTTAGCCCGTAGAAGTTCTTCGGGTGGGGGACGTCCTCCTCCGTGTAGTCTCCGCGGTCCCCGAAGAACACGCACGCCGTGCTCACGTACACGAAGTAGCACTCGACGCCCGCCGCTTGGATCGCCTCCACCAGGCGCTCCGTGCCTCCCACGTTCGTCTTCCAGCACAACGGCTTCTCGTCCTCCGCGCCCCGGACGCTCGTGTACGCCGCCGCGTGCACCACCATTCGAGGGCGGCGCTCTGCGACGAACCGCTCCACCGCGGCCGCGTCCAGCAAGTCGAACTCCCGCCGACTAGGTGCCACGGCGTGCGGGAAGACCCCGCGTAGCGCCCGGCCCAGCTTCCCCGACCCGCCGGTCACGAGCAGCATCGCTAGTGGAACATCGCCTTTCCCTTCCGAAAGAACAGCGGGGCGGACGGCAGCGCCACGCTGCGCGACAGGAAACCCTCCTCCCGCAGCAGCGCCTCCATCTCCTCCCGGGAGAACTGCAGGGCGTTGTCTGAATCGTACTCGTTGAAGTCCACGCGCCGAGCGCGCTCGTACCGCCGGCGCAGCGACGGCGCGGGGAAGAAGGGCAGGATCACCCACATTTCCCGCAGCTCCCGCGCCCGCTCCGCCTCGTTGCGCGAGATCAGCAGCTCGCGGAACTTTTCCCCTGGCCGCACGTCGATCCGCTCGATGCGGGTGTCCGCATCCCCGAGGTTGTCGATCATGATGCGGACCAGCAGGTCGAGCGTCGCCGCCTTCATCTTCGGGATGAAGGTCTCGCCCCCGATCCCCGTCATCAGCGTCCGCAGCGCGCGCCGCACGACCTCCTCCTTGCTCGTGAAGAAGCGCGTCATCTTCGGGTTCGTCAGCGTGACTCTGTTGCTGTGGACCAGCTGCTGCTGGAACACCGGGATCACGCTTCCGGCCGAGCCCATCACGTTTCCGGCCCGATACACGATGAAGCGTGTCCGTCCTTCATCCTGATTGGCCGCGATCATGAGGCGCTCGGCCGCTAGCTTTGAGATTCCGTAGAAGTTCATCGGATCCACGGCCTTGTCCGACGAGACGAACAGGACTCGCGCGACCCCGTTCATACGGGCCGCGTCGATCACGTGCTGGCTTCCGATCGTGTTCGTCTGCAGCGCCTCCCACAAGTGCTCCTCGACGACCGGCACGTGCTTCAGCGCGGCCAAATGGATGATGCAGTCGACATTCTTTGTCGCATCGCGGAGGCGATCCTTGTCCCGCACGTCACCGATGATGAACTTCGGGCGAGGATCGTGCTGGAACGCGCGCCGCATCTCGACTTGGTGATACTCGCCTCGCGAGTAGATGCGGACCTCCCGGGCCCGGGTCTCTGTCAGGATCTGGTACGTGAACTCGCGGCCCCACGAGCCTGTGCCGCCAGTGATCAGGACCGTCTTCCCGTCCAGGTTGAACGCCATCATCGGCTCCGTTCTGTCACGCCGTCGGGATCTGGAGGATGCTACACACTGCGCACGCCCCTCGTCGCGAGGTGGCGCAGGATCGCGATCGTCATGGCACGCACCTCTGGACGCGCGAGCTCGTACTCGTGGGTCAAGAGCACCACCCATCGCTTTCGGCTCAGAAGGGCGTCCAGCACCGCGCCGAGCCGCTCCGGGCCGACTCCCTCCTGCACCAGGCCCTCCACGCGCAGATCCGAGCGGATCAGCCTGAGGCCCTCGTACTCAACGGTGCCCTCTGCCTGGAGTCGCTCCCGCGCTTCCTTCGGGAGACGGTACGCCACCGCGTCCTTGTCGGTCGTGAATAGGGCGTCGACGCCTCTCTTCCGGAAGTATTCGGCGAGCTCGACCGACTCCGAAAAGCAGTGGAGACGCAACCATCGGCTCGTCCGGTGATCGCCGGCGAAGCGCTCGATCTCCCGGTAGACCGCATCGAAGGTCTCTCTCTGTCCGGCAGGGCTCTGGAGGTACGGCGGGGTGTCGACGTCCAAACCGTGGGGCGCGAGCCGCAGCCAGGGACTGTCGGCAAAGGCCGGTTTCATTGCGTCGGACACTTCTCGCAGCGTGCGCGTCCCCTGCGCCCCGCTCTTGCGATAGAACACGTAGAGATCCATCAGGGCGCCGAACTCTTCGTGGAGGCCCTTCAGGAATCCGAACAGGGGCTGCTCGAAGAGCTTCCCGCGGGCATCCGACGCCTCGATAAGCGCATCGAAGACGTCGTCGACGGAGAAGTGGTAGAACGCGGCACCCGTGGGCCGGACGGGCACCTCCGGGACCCCCAGCACCAGCGGTGCGGCCATCGGTCGGCTCGAGACTCGCATGCGCCCTTACAGCGCCCCGGAGCCCTTGATCATCGCCATTACAGTCTTCAAGAGCAGGCGGACATCAGTCCAGCGGGACCGCCGCAAGACGTAGTCGACGTCCTGCCTCACAGTCTCCGGGAAGTTCAGGAGGCCGCGGCCACTCACCTGGGCCTGGCCCGTGATCCCGGGCTTGACCTTGAACTTCAACCGCTCCCACGTCCGGTAGTACCGCGCCATTTCGACCATCTCGGGACGAGGGCCGACCAGCGCGATGTCTCCCTTCAAGACGTTCCAGAAGTTAGGCAGTTCGTCCAGACTCGTCCGCCGCAGAAACCGGCCGAGCCGAGACACTCGCGGGTCCTCTGGGATCTGGAGGTACAGTGACGATAGGGCCTCCTCCTTCCCCTCGAAGGCGAACAGTTGCGGATAGCGCTGACGGCTGTCGTTCCGCATGGTTCGAAACTTCCAGAAAACGAAGGGGCGCCCGGGCAGGTCCTGCGCTCGCCGCTCGCTCCGTCGTCGCTCTCGGCCCGCGTGCCCGCCGCTCGCACGACGGCGCCGGCGATCGCTCCTCCGCCGTCGGTCCTGTCCGATTCGCATCTGCCGGAAGATGACGGGGCCGGGCGACTCCAGGCGGATCAGCACTGCGATGACCAGCATGAGCGGAAGCGACAGGACAAGGAGCACGCCCGCGATGATCCGGCCCAGTGCAGTCGGCAGTCCCGGTTGGATCTCCACGGCGTCGCGATCCAACCTGTGGTCCCAGTCCGGGATCCGGGCCCGGTCGTCGCGGAGCTCGGTCGCGCGCACCAGGGACCCGACCGCGCGTCCATCGGACCTCTGCCCGCCGTTGTGCCCGTTCAGCGCCGCCGCCCGTCCACTCCCCTCACTGAGGCGTCCGACCGCGCGTCCACCGCCCTCCTGCTCCACCGACGGGCTCCCTCTACCCGTGAATGGTGAGCGGCGGACCGCCGTTCGGTAGGCGATGCTCGAAGATGTCACAGCGATCGCAGATCGTACCCACGGTCGGCTTCCCGCGGGCCGAGAACAACGCCCGCGCCGATCTGAACTTCTCGTTGTTCCAGAGTTCCTCGTGATCTTGCGTGAGGCTATCTCCGAAGTCGTTCTTCTCCCCGTACACGATGCAGCAGGGTGACACCCGCCCGTCGGGGTTCACGGTGAGCGAGCGGTAGAGGTAGAAACACGCCGACTTCCGGGGCTTCTGGAGGAACTGGTACTGGCCGGTGTCCACCCGGGAGGCGGCGGCGCCGAACTCCGGGTACCACTCGCGCCGCAGCTTCGCCTTGTTCTCCGCCTCCATCGGCAGCCCGACCGGGATGAAGCGCAGGAGGTCCACCCCGATCTCCTTGGCCAGCCTTCTCGCCTCGTCCACCTGATGGATGTTGTGCTTCATCACGATGAACTGCCACTCAATGAACGGCGTCTTCCGTCCGAGGCTCTGTCGCCGCTCGATCAACTGCCGCAGGTTGTCCAGGACGAGCTTCAAGTCGCCCTGCCGGCGGTAGTGGGCGTACACCTCCTGCGTGGTGCCGTCCAGCGACACCGTCAAGTACTCGAGGCCCGACCGGGCCAGGTTGTCGATGTCCGTTTCCCGTACCGTGTTGAGGTTCGAGCTCATCGCCGGCAGGAGGTTCTTGCTGGCCGCGTACTCGATCATCCGGAAGATGTCCTTGTTGAGAAGGGGCTCCCCCCAATTGTAGAGGTTGACCTCGTACGCGTAGGGGGCGTAGCGGTCGATGATACCCGTGAAGCAGTCGTACTTCAGCATGCCCGCGCGGCGACCGAGGTCACCCGTCCCTGTGGGGCAGAGAGGGCAGCGGAGATTGCAGACGTTGGTGGGATCGACGAACAGGATGTACGGGTGCCCGCGCACGACCTCTCGCCTCAGCAGCCATTCGGCCTCAACGCGCAGGAGGTTCGTGACCTTCCGCCACGTGCTGTGCACGAGCAGGCTCCGGAGGTGCTTCGCGTGCCTGCGGTATTGCGGAACCTTTTCCAGCTGTCGGCGGAGGCGCCGTGTCATGCCCGTATCCTCACTCGGGGCCATCCGGCTCGGGGAGCTGTGCGCTGGCGGCGACACTCCCTCCGCCTCCTGCGGCCCGGGTCGGCGCACGGCTACTGCGTCAGCCTCACGCCGTTGAGCTGGTACACGTAGCTGAACCCCATGAGCCGTGAGATCGGAGTCAGGATGATCTTGTCCAAGTACTGGTCCACGAAGTCGCCGACCTTCGCCACGGTGCTCTTCGGCACGTAGACGACGTCGAACGGCTGGAGGGTGACCTCCGCGCCGTTCCCAGGCTGCTCGACCAGCTTCTTGACGTCGACGAAGAGCACGGCCGGCACCTCGGCGCCGGCATTGCGGATGATCGCCACGTTACGGGGCTCCGCCGAAGCCTTTAGCCACCCGACCTGGATCAGCGCCTGGAGAAGCGTCGGGGGGGCGTCGAACGAGACCAGGCCCGGACTGTTGACTTCCCCCCCGACGTAGGCCTTCTGGCCGGAGAACTTCCGGACGAGCACCGAGATCTCGGGGTTCCTCAGGGTCCCCGCGTACCGCTCGCGGAGCATCCGGGCCAACTGCTCCGCCGTCAGGCCGGCAGCGTCGACCTCTCCGATCAGCTGCAGGGCGATCCGTCCATCGGGACGGACGGTCACGCTCTCGTTCAACTCCGTGGTGTGGAAGAACTTGACGTCCAGCGCATCGCCCCGCTGGAGGCGGTACTCCGCGCCCTCTGCACTTCCCGGGGTCCCCGGGCGCTTCGCATCGGCGGCCGGGCGTCCCACCTGCTCGGGCAGGGACGCGGTCGCGCAGCCGGCAGCGAGCAGGATCGCGCCGGCCAAGCGCCAGCCGCGTCCGACCCAGACACCCACGGGCGAGAGCGCTGTGTTAGTCATCAGTAGCTTGACTTTGTGCCGCACATATCGCGCCATATCGAAGTATGAGATCCGTACAATTCTGTCGCTCCGGACAATCCCGTCATTATTGATGATTCACCCGACGGTCTCGAGGGTGCGCGGATCCGCCTCGGGAGGCGCCGATAGAAAAACTTCACACCCTAGCGCGAAGTTGTGCACCGTCGTTCACAGGCCATCATGTGATGAGCACCGTGGCAGGCCCCTGGCTCCAACCGGGATCGCGGCGACTCGGACTACGGGTCAGTCAGCGATCTGCAGTCCACCACGAACTTGGGTGAGACGATATGGTACTCAAACCCGGTGACCGAATCAACGTCGGTGTTGTCGAAGATCAGCGAGTGCGCGACGCGGATCGCGTGCCGTACGGTGACGTTCGCGCCGATCACGCAGTTCTCGATCTTCGCCTGCGGGTTCAGCCGAGTGTTCCTCCCGATGAGGGCCTGGGGCGGACAGCTCCGAGCCTGCACTAGGTTGCAGCGCAACAGGTCCGCCGGGGCCGTCAGGTTGATGTCGTCGACGACGGCGTTTGCCGTCCGCACAGGGTGGCCGTCGTCGATCATCACCTGAATGGCATCGGTGATCTCGTACTCGTCTCGCATGGCCGTCCGCGGCGTCCGCCGGATCGCATCGAAGATCGTCAGGTCGAACAGGTACAGCCCCACGCCCTTCAGCCGGCTGGTCGTGTGGCGCGGCTTCTCCACCACGCGGGTGGCGAAGCCGTCCGCCGACAGCGTCACTGAATAGTTCCGTCGCACCGCCGCGGGATCGTCCTCTTCCTTGGTCGCCAGGACCGCGCCCCCGCCCTGGCCCTCGAACAACTCGAACATCAACCCCAACTCCCCCGGCACGAAGAAGATGTCCCCCAGAAAGAGCAGGAACGGCCGCTGTACCTCGGGCTCGATCTGCCCGACCGCATGGGCTATGCCCAGGTGCCGGGTCTGCTCAACGTATCGAATGTCGACGTCCAACCTCGACCCGTCGCCCAGCAGCTTGGCAATCTCGAAGCCTTTGTGACCCAGCAGCACGATGACGTCCCGGATGCCGATCGCCTTCATGATCTCGATCTGGTGCTCGATCAGGGGCCGGTTGCAGACGGGGAGGATCGGCTTCGGGTACCGTTCGCTGAACGGCGCCATCCGCGTCCCTCGTCCGGCCGCCAGGATGACACCCGTGTACTCACGCATCGCCATGCTCGCGCCCCCGCCTCCCCCAGCTCTGCTCCAGACATCGGGCGGGCCGCGGGCGACACGTCCTCCGGCTCCCTCCCGGTCGGCACCACCCCACCGCGCGCCCCGCGATCCTCACCCGCGGCCGTCCCCCCGGATGCGCTCCTTCCCCCGGCTCAGTCGCTCGCGCCGACACAGCTCCCCCGATACCAGGCGACCGTCCGCGCCAGGCCTTCTCGCGGCGACCATCGCGGCTCGAACCCGAGCAACGCCCGCGCCTTCTCGATGCTGACGACTCGCCGCGTCTCGCCTCCGGGCTTGCTGGTGTCGAACACCACCTCGCCACGAAAGTCGGTGACCTCGACGATCGCCTGAACCAGCTCCCTGATGGAGGTCTCCACGCCTGACGCGAGGTTCACGTACTCCGGCGCCCTGAGCCGCTCCGCGGCGAGCAACGTCCCCTCGGCCAGGTCTTCCACGTAGAGAAAGTCACGGATCGCGGTTCCGTCGCCCCACACCACCAGACGGTCGTCCTCCAGGCATTTCCGGATGGTCGCCGGAATCACGTGAGACGTGGCGGGGTCGAAGTTGTCCCGGGGTCCGTAGGCATTGTTCGCCACCACCACGGCAACGTCGAGCCCATACTGCCGGTGGAACACCTGGGCCTGCACGACCAGCGACCGCCGGGAGTACCCGTACCCCAAGTGCGCCTCGTACGGCAGTCCCGCGAAGAGGTCCTCCTCCCGCAGGGGCGAGGGCGCCTGGCTCGGGTACCCGGTCGAGCTGCTCACCGCCACCATCCTCGGGACGCCCGCCCGCCGAGCCGCCTCCATGACCTGCAGGTCGATCAGCGTCGAGTTGTAGTACTGCACGGCCGGATGGCTCCGGCTGTAACCCATGCCGCCGACGTCGGCAGCCAGGTGCAGGACCACCTCTACCTCTCTCACCGCCTTCAGGCAGTGGTCGAGCAGGCGCAGGTCGCACTCCCGCGAGCGCGGCACCACGATGTCCCGCTCCGAGACCCCCCGCGTGCTCACCAGACGCTCGACGACGTGGGAGCCCACGAAGCCTGCCCCGCCCGTCACCAGGACCCGCTTGCCCCGCCAGAAGTCTCGGTCCACTCTCGCACCTACCAGTCGACTCGGCCCTTCCACCGGTCGGGGTGTTGGGCAAACCAGCGAATCGTTTCTCCCAAGCCTTCCTCCCAGCTGTAGCACGGTTCCCAGCCCGTGAGGTTTTTCAGCTTGCTGTAATCCACGCGGAGCTCGTTCACCTCGCTCTTGCCTTGGCGCGTTCGCTGCCCCGCCGACGCCTGCAGCTGTTTCTCCCCCCAGTAGCCTTGACGCCGACCGATCGCGATGATCAGATCGTACCACCCGCTGATCGTGATGGCCCTTCCGGACCCGTAGACGTATACCCCGCCGGGCTCGCCCCAAAGGGTCGCGTGGATGTGTCCGCGCACCCCGTCCTTCACGAAGCAGAAATCCCTCTTCGACATCACGTACCCCAGCTCGATCGTATTGCGCGCCAGCGCCTGCGTGATGATGGTGCCCGTAACGAACCGCGGATTCTGCCGCGGGCCGTAGTTGTTGAACATCCGCGTGACCACGCCCGGGATCCCGTAGGCGCGGTGAAAGCTCCGGGTGAGGAAATCGGCCGCCACCTTCGACGCCGCGTAGACACTCTGCGGATTCAACGGCGACCGCTCGTCCAGGATCAAGCCCCCGTCCGCATCGAATCGATAGGACTCTTCCACTTCCTTCAGGACGTTGCCGTATTCCTCCGAGGACCCAGCGGTGTCGATCCGATAGAGGTCGAGATCCAGATCGACGATGGACTGCAGGATGTTCATCGTCCCCAACGAGTTCGACGCCAGCGTCTCGTAGGGCCGCGCCCACGACTCTCCCACGTGGGCTTGCGCCCCCAGGTGAAAGATGATCGCTTGCCCACCGTCGGCCTTCAGGGCCTTCAACGCCACGTTGACGGCCTGCTTGTCCGTTAGGTCGCCGCGGTGCACGACGATCCGGTTCTTCAGCCCGACGATGTTGTGCAGCAGTCCCGACGAGGTGGCACGCACGAACACGTGGACGCCGGCTCCATACTCCAGCAGCGTCTCGGTCAGGTGAGAGCCCACGAACCCGTCCGCGCCCGTGATCAGAACGGGTCGTCCACCCAGGAGCTCCCGCGCGCTCGCTTCCCTCGCCGGATCACCCAGAACGTTGCTCATCCTCACACGCCTCGACTTTCGTGTTGAGCCGTGAACGGTCCTCTCGATCTCTCGTTGCCGGCGTCAGCCGGCACTTGCCACTCCGCGGAATACCCGCAGGGCCCGCCGGGCCGTCTCATCCCAGGAGAACGCCTGCGCCCGCACCAGACCCCGTGCCCTCAGCGCCAAACGACACGCCTCATCACTCAGAACTTCCAGCATCCCGCGGGCGATATCACCGACGTCGAGGGGATCCACGAGGATGGCCGCGTCACCGACGACCTCCGGCAACGACGTCGCCCGCGCGCACACCACCGGCGTGCCGCAAGCCATCGCCTCGACACAGGGAAGCCCGAACCCCTCGAACAGCGAGGGAAACACCATGAGGTCCGCGGCATTGAAGAAGAAGGGCAAGTCCTCGTCTGGGACGTGCCCCGTGAACCTGACCCGCTTGTCCGTCAACTTCAGCCGCTCCAGCGCCTCCGCGACCTCCGCCGTCAGCCACTTGTGCTTGCCAACCAGCAGCAGTTGGTGCTCGATGCCCTCCTCGGCGACGAGCCGCGCGTACGCCTCGAGGAGCCGAGGAACGTTCTTTCTCGGCTGCAAGCTTCCCACGTAGAGGATGAATCGCTCTCCGATTCCAGCATAGCGCACCCGGAGCCGCGCCCACGCGTCCTCTCGCGGGATGGGGCGGTACAGCGCGGTGTCCACTCCGCAGCTCACGACCTCGACCTTGTCCTCCGGCAGCCGATACCACTCGACCAGCTGCCGCTTCGAGTACTCCGAGATCGTGAGGACCTTGCGGGCCCTCCGCACCGAGTAAGGGACGAGCTTCGACAGCCGCAACCGCAATCCGAGCGGGAAGTGCCCCGGGTACACTTCGTAGGAGACGTCGAAGGCTGTCACGACCATCCGGGCCGTGCAGACGGGCGGGGTCACGTGGACGACATGGAGGACGTCCACCCGGTCCTTCCAGGCGGCGCGCGGCAGGGTCAGGGGCGTCCGGATCCAGAGCGACTCGGGTCCCACGCACCGCTCGTGGACGTTGACCTGGCCGACCAGGGGCCGCGAGGGCGGCGTCGCGTAGTAGAGATAGTAGTCGTTCTCCGCGTCGATCCGCGCCAGGGCGCGGGCGAGGTTAACCGAGTACGTCTCCTCGCCGCCGCGCTGGTGGCCCAGTCGGCTCATGTCCAGGCCGATGCGGATCATCGGGCGGCCCGGCCGGCGGTGCCGGCCTCCGCTCGGCCACCCCACCCCGCTCCAGTTCGACGCCGGACGCACCCCCTCCGGAGCACGGCGGCCCTTATCCAGGCCGGCTCACGTGCGGCGGGGACGGCCTCAGCGCGTTCGCCACGAGCATCACGAGCGTGCGCACGCCGAGCCCCACGAAGGCGGCCCCCCGCATCGGGCTCAGCGCGGAAGGCACGTCGTGCTTGCAGTAGTATCGATAGGCGCCCCGGTGGAAATCGATGATCGCGCGCGGCCGCTGCTTGCTGATCATCTGACCCTCGAGGTGGACCACTCGGGCCGAGGGGACCACGTAGAGTTTCCACCCGCGGTCCTTCATGCGCCGGCACCAGTCCACGTCGCTCCAGTATACGAAGAAGCCCTCGTCCATCCCGCCGACGTCGTCGATCGTCTCGCGCCGGATCAGGATGCATGCTGACGACACGCTGTCCACCTCGTATGGCCCCGTCGGTCGCGCGTACGCGCTCGTCAGGTACCGCCGCGAGAACCGGTTGTTGGGGAACCAGCGTCGCAGCAGCGATCGCCGTCCGAAGAACGCCGCCAGCGGCGTGGGGAAGGCTTTGTGCGCCCCCTGCTCCGTGCCGTCTGCGTACAGGAGCTGGGGGCCGACGGCCCCCGCCTCCGGGTGCGCCCGCTGAAACCGCATCAGCTCCTCCAGCGCCGCCTGCGGGATCTCCGTGTCGTCGTTCAGGAAGAGGAAGTGGCGGCCGCGCGCCAGGGAGATGGCCTGGTTCCCGGCCCGGGTCAGGCCCGGATTCTCCGCGTTCGCCACGACCCGCACGTCGGGATGCCGGTCTCCCAGCATTCGTACTGTCCCGTCCCGGGAGCTGTTGTCGACGACGATCACCTCGTACGGGATCGCGACACAGGCGGTGCGCAGGCTCCGGAGGCACTGGTCCAGCATCGGCGCCCGGTTGTACGTCACGACACCCACCGAGAGCTCGACGGCCGGATCTGGGGGTGCCATCCGGCTCACCCTCGCCCGGCTGCTCTCATCCGCGTCACCCACCTCTCCTCTCCTCGGCGCCATCCTCAGTCCGCTTCGTGTCCGCGTCCTCGTAGAAGTCCTTCACCGAGGCCCGCACGCTGACCCGCCGCAAGGTGGACTACCGCGTCGACATCGACGCACGCCGTGAGCATCGCATCGGCGTCGCGCACGTCCGCGTGAACGGGTCACACGTCTCCCGCCTGCCCGCCACGGAGGGACCCCGCGCCGCCCACCCCGTTACGCGTGCCTACCCAGGGCGCATCCGTTAGGGCCGGCCGCCACCCCTGACGCCCCCGCGGTCCGAACTCGAACTCGGTCCGCCCTCATCCGCCAGCCCGCCGCCGGCTCGACCTGGAGCTCAGCACGACCCCGATGATCTGGATCCGCAGCCCGTCGAGCACGCGCTTGATCTCGCGAACCTCGGCCCGGCGTCGCTTGCCCGCCGCGATCACGATGACCACACCGTCCACGTGGGGCGCGATCAGCGTCGCTTCCACCGACTCGAGGATCGGCGGGGAGTCGACGAGCACCAACGGGAACTTCCCGCGCAAGGTGCGCATGACACCCGAGTAGCCGGCCGGCGTCAAGAGCGCCACGGGGTCCGCGACAGCCTCGCCCACTGGAAGGACGGACAGCCCCGGGACCTCCGTGGCGTGAATCGCCTCGTCCACGCTGGCCTTCTTCGCGATGACATCCGACAGGCCCGGGACCGGCGTGACCTCGAAGGTCACGTGCAGGGACGGCGCGCGCACGTTCGCCTCCACCAGGAGGACGGGCCCCTGCTCCATCTGGGCCAGCGCGATCCCGATGCGGCTGACGATCGTGCTCACCCCGTCCCCCGTCGCCGCGCCTGTGAACAGGATCACCTTCTCCGGCGTCGTGCACGCGGCCCGCAGCCGCGCCGCTAAGCGGACCGCGTCCTCGGGGACACGAAGGGGCCACATCGGGTCTTCACCGCCATCGGTCTGCGTGTCGAGCTGAGCGCCCACCCTTCACTCGCGCCGTCGGGCGTCCTCGCCAGGCCGCCCGTCATTGACTCGAGCCCCGACCGCGAGGCGCCGCACCTCTCCCGGCGTGGTCGGCGTCATGTCGCCACAGCGTACCACATCGGGCTCTTCGGGAAGTCGTGTGGGTGACATCCGGGGGTCGATGGAGCTGAAACCCGCTCTGGGGACGACCCAGAGCGCCCTTGATGGGCGGTGCCCCAGCCGACTCATGTCGAGGCCTGTGCGCATGCCAGCCCCGCTCCCGCGCGACGCTCGATCACCGGTCCATCACGCGGACCGGACGTCGCGGTCGGCGCCGCCACCCAAATCTCCCCTGGTCAACGTCGCGCTCACCCAGCTCCCGATGAACATGGCGACCAGCGCGATCAGCGCATAGTCGACCGGGAGGCGATAGCGGATCCGCGTGTGGAAGATCGCGTAGATGAAGGCACTCGACACGTACAGCCACGCCAGCAGCACCTCGAACGCCGACAGCGGATACCGCTTTCGGCGGGCCACGCGCACGATGAAGAGCAGCAGCAGGGGCACGTAGGTGAGGCCCATGACGACCGTCTTCGCCCAGGAGGCCTCGGCTGCTGCGTAATGCTGATTGTAGAAGCTGAAGTGGTTGAGCACTTTCAAGAAGTAGAAGCCGATCGTCCCCGTCCTGTTCGCCAACATCGCCTTCACGGCTTCCGACGTAAAGTAGGCGCTGCGCTCGACCTCGTTCATGGCCGCGGCAGCCGCGTACTGGCGGATCAGAAAATCGACGTCGGCCCCCCCGATCGTCGCGTGCTCCGAGTTTCCCCACAGGAGCGCCGCGCCCGAGCCCGTCGTGAAGAGGACGAAGGACCCGAACACTAGATAATTCCGGAGCGTCCATAGCCCGGCGACCAGGAACGCCGGCACCACCACCGCCACCGCCGACCGGATCCTCCGCTCGCGCCTGGTGATCAATAGCCACCCGACGACGACGGCCAGGAAGAACACGAACAGGGGAATCGTGAGGAGGAGACAGCCGAACACCAGGCCCACCGGCACGAGCGACCGAGTCCGGACCGCTCTGGAGAGGAGGAACAGGACCAGGACGAAGAGCAGCGCGCCGAGCGTCTGGGGAAAGAGCGTGCCGGCGGCGTAGAAGAGCACGGGGTAGCAGACGACCAGCATCGCCGCGACCACTCCTGCGAAGTCCGAGACGAGGCTCCGCACCATCGCGTAGAGCAGGTAGATGGACAGGGCCAGCGCCACGAAGTTGAGGACCCGGAGGGCGGGCACCCCGGCGCCGAGAAAGACCAGCAGGGAGAGGACGAGCGGGTACGCGGGCGCCCGGGACGCGTTGGGATGCTCGCCGTCAGCCGAGTAGACGTGCTTGTGGGCGACGTTCTTGGCGATCGCGTAGTAGTCGCGCTCGTCGATATAGGGAAGGTGATCGCCCAGATAGAACGAGTACGGTATGCCCGCCAGGAGCACCACTCCGACCAGCGTCCCGACGAGGAGGCGCCCCCTCGCCTCCACGGCCCCCGCGATGTACCGCGCTGCTCCGGTCACGCCGACCGCGAACACGTCAGGTGGCGCCCGATCTGCCTGGGCCTTTCGGCCGCCCGGCGTCCTTTCGCGTGTCGGATAGCACGATGCCGAGGAGCTTGACCTCCACGCCATCGAGGATCCGCTTGATCTCCCGCACCTCGGCGCCGCTCGCCGGCGGCCACCACGAGAACCACGCCGCCGGCCCGCGGAGCGATCAGCGCCGTGTCGGTGAATCCGAGGCCGGGCGGGCCGTCGAGGACAATGAACCGGAACAGCCGGCGCAACGCCTGCATCACGTCGGCGTACCCGGTGGACGCGAGGAGCGAGAGCGGCTCGGCGAGGGGGCTTCCGGCGGGTAACACGAACAGCGACGGAATCTCGGAGACGCGAACGGCGGACTCGATGTCCGTCTTCTTCAGGAACAGCTCCGACAGCCCCGGGACCCGCTCCACCTCGAACGTCTCGTGCGCGGACGGCGCCGTAGGTTGAGATCGACGAGCAAGACGCGGTCCTCATTCATGTGAGCGACCGCGACGGATACCTGCGTCGCGACAATGCTGACGCCGTCCCCGCCGTACGCCCCGGCGAACAGGACCACGTTCTCCGATTCCGTGAACACGGCGCGAAGCCGCGCGGCGAGGCGGACTCCGTCCTCGCGTAGCTGGAGCGGATCCCGACACGCCGGCTCGCTCACAGGCGGCGCATTCCGAGGATGCTGACGAAGAAGCTGGACAGAACCGTCTGAAATCCCATCGCCGTCAGCGTGACTCCCGGCACGACCAGTCGCATCGTGCGAGCGTAGTCCAGCGGCCCGAAATCGGCGAGCCGCCACTGGTTGACCGCGCCCAGGAGCAGCGTCACACCAATGAGCATCGCCGCCGCGGCGACGATCAGCCCTCGCTCCAGGTTGACCAGCTCGAAGAAGCGGGTCGTGAACGGATCTTCGGGCAGGAGGCCCTCACTGATCGCGAAGGTCTTCGTAAAGATGGCGAAGAGCATCGACTGGTAGCCGATCAAGACGGCCAGACTCGCGAACAGTAGGGTGTGGGCGTCGAAGGCGACACCCCGGAACCTGAAACCGGGCATGGCCAAGGCGTACCCGAGCAGGCCCAGGACTACCAGCGCCACGCCGGGGACGAGGAACAGCCAGCGCGGAGAGTACATGAGGAAGAAGCGCAGGGTGCGCCAGCCGTCGCGAAACGTCTTGAGGTGCGGCGGGTGCGCCTTCCGGCCGTCGAGGTGCAGCGTGATCGGGACTTCCGCGATCTTCGCCCCGCGCAAGCTCGACTTGATGATCATCTCGGTCGCGAATTCCATACCCGTGCAGCGTTGGCCGAGCCGGTCGTACAGGGCCCTGGTGAAACCGCGGAAGCCGCAGTACACGTCGTGGATCGGCGCGCCGAACCAGCGTCGGGCCATCAGTGAGAACTGGGGATTGCCCCACCAGCGATGCAGGAAAGGCATGGCACCCGGCATCACCCGGCCCCCGCCAGACGGCAGACGACAGCCCTGCACCAGGTCGTAACCCTGCCGGAGCTTCGCCACAAACCTGGGCAACTCGAGGAAATCGTAGCTGTCATCGGCGTCGCCCATGATCACGAACCGGCCCCGGGCCGCCGCGATGCCGCCCATGAGGGCGTTGCCGTAGCCCCGGGCCTCCACGCGAATCACGCGCGCGCCCAGGCGGCGAGCGATGTCGCCCGACCCATCGGCGCTGCCGTTGTCGGCCACGATGATCTCGCCCGCGATGTCGTTCTCGCGCAGCGCGCGCTGCGCCTTGCCGATGCACGTTTCCAGCGTGTCCGCCTCGTTCAGGCACGGCATTACCACCGTCACCTCGGGGTTCTCCTCGATCCTTCCCTGGCCTCCGTGCATCACGCTGAGCTCACGCCGGTGGGCGGTCAGAAACCAGTGCGCCCGCTAGCTTTCTGAACCTCGACTGAGAGTTTGTGAATAAATCCCGAAGCTGGCAGTGGAGTGACCTGCAACTACTTGATTTCTCGTGGTGCCGACACGCCGCCATGAGATTAATTCACAACCTCTGACCGGAATAGATGCCTCGACAGCATCCCCTGAGTAGGATACGAGATGATACTGCATGACTTATCCAGAGATCAACAGGCCGTCTCGCGCCGTCTAAGATGTTACCTGAGCGGGAATCGTCGCGCCATTTACGATGTAACTTTTGGCCGCGCCCCGGCCAGAGGAGTCCGACATCGTGAGTGCGCAAGCGAAACGGTCGCGTGTGTGGTTACGGGCCGGTGGCAGATCCCGGGCCTCAGATTCGTTGCGGTACCAACAGCCGATGAACTACCGAGATTCTGCGGGCCGCAGCACGTTCTGCTGGACGACATACCGCGCGATCTCGGTGGCCGCGAGACGATGTCCTTCGGCGGTCCAGTGGCCGTCGCGGGCAAAATGCAGCGGCGGAGGTGCCGTCGCCGCCTGTCGGAAGGCGGGTGATAGATCCAAGAGCCGCCAACCACGGCGGTCAGCGATCTCCCGGACTCTCCGATTGGAGAACTCAAGGTCCCACTCAGGTGGCGGCAACGCGAAGGGGGCGGTCAGCTTTTGCCAGCTCTCCTCGTATACCTGGTGAGGCTCAGCGGCCATGACCAGGAGGAAGTCCGCCCCGCGCGCCTGCGCCGAGACCCTCAGGCGCTCGATCAGCAATTCAGTGATCAACCAGGCCTCGTACCACTCCGGCGTCGCCGTGCGAGAGTAGACATAGAGGTCGCGGGGCAGTTCACGCGAAGGCGTGCCGAAGAGGCTCCCCAGCCCCGATACCAGGGGGTCGATCACCCCGGTCTTGAAGACCACAGTGAAGACCGACCGGCCCAAGACCGTGCGCACCGCCGTCTCGGCCGCGTTTAGCACCGCCGGCCTCGGCGCCAGACCGATCAGCTTCAGATCGCTGGGCCCGTCGAGCGCGAAGTACGGCTTCCTGGCGGCCAGCGTGCTGTCGCGGTTGAGTCGGCGGCTGTTACCGGCCACGTCGCTGTCGAGGAAGAGCAGAACTACGAGGTCGGGTTGATAGTTCAGGCCCTCTTGCTCGAAGAAGAGCAACTGTTGGTCTGTGCTGTAGGCGATGACGCCGCCGTTGATCACCTCGACGCGTCGGCCACCCGCTTGGGCGGCGAGCCGCTGCTCCAGCACGCGCGGGAAGGACTGCTCGAGCGGCACTTGGATCGCTTCCGGAAAGGAGTCGCCAAGTACTAGGATGCGGTAGACATCACGTTCCTTGGCGTAACCCCGCTCCACGTCGCGGAGGCCAAGGCTGTTGATCTTCGAGTAGGCGGTGAACTCAGGGGTCTTTAGCCAGGCCGCAGAGCCCGGAATGTGATACCAGCCGAACGTGGGATGACGGTCCCAGAGTAGACCGGTCCGGTAGTTGCCGGGGAGAGACGGAACGGTCAGGCGTAGCACGAACTCCATCAGGAGGGCTACGCCCAGGAGTTGGATGACCAGTCGGCCGGCGAGGTGTCTCAGGTTCACGTTCGCTCACCTTTCCGAGGCGCCCGAGTCCGGATCCACCTGCGACATACCACAGCTGCCAGGCCCTATCAACCCCCACGAATCACGTGTGTAGGGAGCACATGATCTGTCCGCTCCCGAGAGCAAATGAAATGTCCGCTTCTGAGACGCCTGGAAGCCGCACGTAGGTACCGCGGCCAGGCATAGTCACTCACGCCCGTAACCACTGGACATCATGCGATTTTGCTCTCGAGACCGTGGAAGTTCGGCCAGCGCTGTGCCGGCCTACGCCAAATTTCTCCCGGATCTCGCGGGACCGCCGCCATGGTCGGCTCGACGGCCTCCGAAGGGCCCGCAACCGGCCGTGCTTCCGAGCCCCGATGGGCCTGTGATACGCGCCCATGATAGGGTCAACGGCGACCGTATCCGGCGCCAAGGAGACCTTCGTGTCCGACTTCAGCGGCCACGTCCGCCCGACACTGGCCGAGCGTCCAGGCCACACCTCACCGGGGCCCAGCGGCGTGCCGGGTCCCCGCCTCCCCCGTCGCTTCCTCCTCTTGCTAGGACTGGCCCTCCTCTACTACGTGATCAACAAGCACCCCCAGTATCAGCCGCAGGAGCACGAGCTGTCGGCGCCCGTCCCGCTTTTGCCCATCCCGATCGTTGTCTGGCACACGATCGGCTGGCTCATCTTCGGAACCGGATTGTGGACGCTGTTCGCGTCCCGCGCCGAGTGGGCTCCTTCCGCCGACGACGTGCCGCTTCGCCGGAGCGCGCTCGCGACCCTCGCCCTCGCGTTCGCCATCGAGCTCGTGGCCCGGCTTTCCGGCGTCGGCTTCTTCGGCCTCGAGCAGCGCGTCGGCTGGGCAGGGCTGTTGGTCCCGGGGACGCTCGGCCTCCTCGCCCTCGCGGCGCTGCTACGGTGGCCCCCGGCCACTCCGGTCCTCACGCTCCTGATGCTGGCCGGTGGGCTCGGCGTCCGTCTGAGCTGGCTCGCCCTGGTCCCCCCGGATCCCAAGCACTCCGACAACATGTTCGTCATCCGCGGGGGATTCGAGCGACTCGTGGCAGGCCAGACGCCCTACGCGTACTTCGACTTCGGAACGCACACCAACCCGATGCCGTACCTGCCCTGGACGTTCCTCAGCTACCTGCCGCCGTTCCTCGCCCGGCTGGATCTGCGCGTGACGAGCATCGTCCTGTCCCTGGCACTCGTTCTGCTGCTCTGGGCCCTTTTCCGAGCGCTTCCGATGAGCCCCACCGTTCGAAACGGGCTGGTGCTGGTCCTGGGCGTCCTCTACGCCCTGCCTCTGAGCATCAGCCTCGACGTGCAAACCGAGTTCCCGATGTTCAACCTGATGCTGGTGCTCACGTTTGCACTGATCGCGCTGCGGCGACTTCACCCAGCGGCCGTGGTCTACGGTGTCGCGTTGGGGGCCATGCCGGTCGCGCTCTACACCGTCGCCCCACTGCTGTGCTTCACCGTCCGCGGCAGACCATGGCGGCAGGCGGCAAGTCTGGTGGCGATCGTCTTGGTCGTGGCCGGCGTGCCGGTGTTGGCGTTTCTGTTCTGGGACCCTCACGCGTTCCTGTGGGCCGTCTCCTACGTCCCGCGCGAGGCCTGGAAGAGCCTGGACAACGGGCACTGGGACACGCCGTTCACGCCGATCGTCTGGCACCGTCTCGGAGGCTGGCTCCGTGCGGTCCAGGTCGCTTGGTTCCTCGTCTTCGCCACGCTAGCCTGGCAGCGCCTCCGCACCGTGCACGGGTTGATTGCCCTCGCTGCCGGGAGCCATCTGGCACTCGTCCTGTCCGGGCCCTATGTCGGGCCTCATCTCGTCCAGGTGGTGCTCTTCCTCGCGGTGCTGGGGGAGGCCGTCCGGGCTGCCGAGGTGGAGAGCCTGCCTCGTTCAGCCTGACCGGCACCCCTCCGCCACGCCATCCGCTCCGGCCGGACCCGCGCCTCTGCGGCGTCCAAGGCCCGCCGTCTCGCAGTCCCAAGGTTCCGCGCCCCGACGCATTCTTGTCACCTTACAACCAGGGCATGCCAGCTTGTCACAGCTTCCCTAGCCGGGCCGCGGGGGCGCCCGGGGAACCACGGGTTCTGCCAGGGCCTTGACATCATTAAATCCTCTCACCACCCCCCTCGGGCCTGGCTTTGGCACGCCTCTGCCCGTCCTCGGCAGTCACAGCGGAGCGCCGCGTTAGGCGAGGTGCTCGCCGAGGAGTATCTCGTGGTCAAGCGTACGAAGACGGACAGGCGAGGCGGGGCGTCGACGGGCACCACCTCACGGAAACCTTCTCGAAGCTCGTCGCAGCAACCCTGTGGCTGCCTACACGGAAAACTTCCAATCATGCAACCGGTTAGCGCGCGGTTTGCCAATACTTGTAAGAGTGCTGCCCGATCTCGAAGGTTACGTCGTTGCCCTCCGAACCACGGACCTTAACAGGAGCGGATGAGGCGATCGAGTCGACTGGCATGCGGATTGAACCTTCAGTCTGGCAGCAGTAGTGGGACCCCCTTCCTGACAAAAGCAAGCCGTACAAAGGGGTCCCCAATGAAGCGGAGGAGTCTTTTCTATGCGTCCACTTTGCAGGGCCGCAGGGCCCGAAGGAATGGGTGGAAAACGGCAGCTCTCACGTGGCTGTCAGCGTTTCTCCCGGATGATCGTCCTCGCAGCAGCACTCGTGTCCAGTTACTCGGTGGCCGAAGCTCAGTCACTCTCCGCGCCGACCACATTCAAGGCCACGACCTACTCGAAGACCCAAATCAACCTGGCCTGGAACGACCCCAACCCGGGTCTGACCGGCACCCAGGAATCGGGCTACATAGTCCAGCGGGCCCAAGGCGCACCCACCCTCTGGAGCAAGGTCTTCACCTCGGGTCCGGATGTGGCGAGCTGGTCCAGCGCCGGCCTTTATGCGGGCACGACCTACTACTACCGGGTCCGGGCTTACGCCGTGGTGGGAGGGCAGACCATCTACTCCAGTTATTCTGCCATCGCCAGTGCCAAGACCCAGTCGAACCTCTACCCCAACGCACCGACAAGCCTCACCGCGTCTGCCCTTTCCGAGACTCAGATCGCGCTGAAGTGGCTCGACAACGCGAACAACGAGACGGGGTACAAGGTGCAACGGGCGCCTTCCTCGTCGGGCCCCTGGAGTCTCATCGGCACCACCAGGACGAACCAGGTTACCTACGCTGATTCCGGCCTCACCAGTGGAACGACCCACTATTACCTCGTACAGGCGTACAACTCGACGGGGACTTCTTCGCCGAGCAATGTGGCGACGGGGACCACCAAGCCGGACGACACCACCGGGCCCGCGGGCTCGCTCTCGATCAACGGCAACGCGCCCTACACCGGCTCGGCGGTCGTGACCGTGACCCTCGCCGCCACCGATGCGGTCGGCGTCACCGGCTACTACGTCTCCACCAGCGCCACCCCGCCCGCCGCCACCGCGACCGGCTGGACCGCCGTGACCTCGACGACGAACTACAGCGGGGCCCTTGGCTACACCCTGACCACCGCCGACGGGACCAAAACCCTCTACGCCTGGTACAAGGACGCGGCCGGCAACGTGTCCGCGACGGCCTCGGCCTCCATCCTCCTGGATCAGACGGCCCCAACGAATGGCACCGTGATACCGACTCCGGCCAGCGGCCAGGTCACGCTCAACTGGTCCGGCTTTGCCGACACCGGCAGCGGCCTCGCCTCCGCCTCCTACAAGCTCGTCTTCAGCCCCACCGGTTTCCCGACCTCCTGCACCGGCGGGACCGTGCTCTTGTCAGGAGGTTTCACCAGCTTCACCCATATCGGCCTCACCAACGGCACCACCTACTTCTACCGGGTCTGTGTCGCCGACAAGGCCGACAATGTCGCCACCGGCGCCACCGCCAGCGCCACGCCTCAGGGCGGGGCCGGACCCGCCCTCTACGGGTTCACCGCCTTCCCCTACGACGCCACGTTCGAGGCGATCGACAAGGTCCATGAGATCATCCTGCCGAACTCCAACCTCTACGCGATCCACGGTGTCGGCGGCGGCGAGGAGTGCCTGGCCTGGGAAGAGGCGCTGGCAGACCAGCCGTTCCCGGACTCGATACAGAGCAACTGGGTGGACGTCAAAGCCCGCATTCCGAGCTCCCACGCCGTGTACGTCGCGGTGACGCCCACGGACAAGGATCGGCGCCAGGTGATTTCGGCGTGCGACGCCGACGGGCGGCGCGACCCGAACGCCGGACCCTGGCGCGACCGCCTCGATCACCCCGACGTGATGCGGGCCTACACGGCCTACGTCCGTCGCGTGGTATCGTTCTTCCAGCCGCGCTACCTCAACATCGGGATCGAGATGAGCGAGCTGTCGCTGGGACACCCCGAGGAGTGGCCCACTTTCGAAGCTCTGTTCACGCACGTCTACGACACGGTCAAGGCCGAGTACCCCGACCTGCAGATCGGCATGGAGTTCGTCCTGCAGTCGCTCCTGCTGCCTCGCGTGGCCGAGCAGGTGCGGCCCGTCGTCGACAAGAGTGACTACCTAGGCCTCAGCTTCTATCCGTACGGCTCGCCGTTCGGGGTCTGGTACGGCGCCCCGCCCCTGCCCGAGGGCGAGGACCAGTGGCGGCAGCCGCTCACCTGGGTCCGGCAGTACACGACCAAGCCGATCGCCATCTGCGAGACCGGGTACATCACGGCGCCGGTCAGCTTCCCCGAGATGGGGCTAACGCTCGAGGGGGATCCGGCCCGGCAGGCCGCCTTCCTGCGCGACCTCGTCACCTTCGCCACGCAAGACCAGTATGCGTTCGTGGTGTGGTTCATCCCCGTCGACTACGACCGCCTCTACGCGACGCTCCCAGCCGGCTCCGAGTGGGCGCTCATCTGGATGCAGGCGGGCCTGTTCGACAAGGACCTGAACCCCAAGCCCGCGTGGCCGATCTGGCAGGGGGCCATGCAGGCCAACACGGACCAGCCCGTCGTGGGGCACTGAAGGGTCGAGCCAGGGGCTCCATTCGCCCGCCCCTGACAGGTCGGTCGGTCGGACGGGTCGCGCCGCTGCCGGCGAGCCCAGTCCGTAGGGCTACCTCACTCGAAGGTCAGATCCGACAACCACACAGTCCGCTCGCCCCGCGCCGCGCCCTCCAAGCCATTCCCCTCGGCCACGATGATCCGCACGACCCGCTCCGGCTCCAGACGGCCGTTCCCCTTCGAGGTCTGATCCCGGCTAAGGTCCGCGAGCGGCTGCCTCTCCCACCGCCACTCCCGACCCACTGGAAGCACCGTGTAGAAGGACTCGCCGTCGGCCTCGTCGAGCCGCATCACGATCGGGCCGTCGCGGTCACTCTTGACCCAGATCCCCAGTGCCGA
>JBGPYK010000610.1:0-2094 GCA_041493245.1 Methylomirabilia bacterium
CGGGAACGGATGCGGCCATGCTGATCGCGATGGCGCAGGTCGTCGTCAGCGACGGCCTGCACGACCAAGCCTTCCTAGACCGGCTCGTGCTCGGGTTCGACGAGGCCCACCTGCCCGAGGGCGCCCCGCCGGGCTCGTCGTACCGCTCGTACCTCCTCGGCCTCTCGGACGGCGTGGTCAAGACGCCCGAATGGGCGGAGCCCCTGACCGGCGTCCCGGCCGCGACCATCCGGCGGCTGGCGCGCGACTTCGCCACGCGGAGACCCTCCGCGCTCCACTGCGGCTACGCGCCCGGGCGCACGGGCTATGGCGAGCAGTTCCACCGGGCGGCCTACGCGCTCTGCGCCATCACGGGCAATATCGGCATCCCGGGCGGCAACTCCGGGTGCAGCGGGGGCGCGCGCAACCACGGCATCAAGCGGCTCGGCGCGCCGCCGAACCCCGCCCACTCGCGCGTCGCCTCGACCCTCCTGGCCGACGTACTCGTGCGCGGGCGGGCCGGCGGCTACCCCGCCGACATCAAGATGGTCTACTCAGCCTGCGGCGACCTGGCCAACCAGGCGCCGAACGTCAACAAGATCGCCGCGGGGCTGGAGGGGCTCGAGTTCATGGTCGTCCACGACCACTTCCTGACGCCGACGGCGCGGTACGCGGACATCGTCCTGCCGGCGACCACGTTCTGGGAGCGGAGCGACATCCACACGCCCTGGAGCGGGGCGGGACACTACGCCATCTTCATGCGCCAGGCGATCAAGCCGATGTACGAGTGCCGGAATGACGTGGACATCTGCGCCGAACTGGCCAAGCGCCTCGGGCTCGAAGGCTACAAGCGCGTCGACGACGTCGAGTGGCTGCGGGAGATCTGCGCAGGCACGGACGTCGACGACTTCGACGCCTTCCGCGAGCGCGGCCTGGCGCGGCTGCCCGCGCCGGAGGATCCGGTGGCCTTCGCCGACGAGGTGCGCGACCCGGCGGGCCATCCGTTCTCGACGCCGAGCGGGAAGATCGAGATCTACTCGACCTCGATCGCGGCCAATCCCGACCCGCACGGCCTCGGCCGCATCCCCCCGATCCCGACGTGGATCCCGCCTCACGAGGCCGACCCGCGCCATCCGCTCGAGCTGATCTCACCCAAGTCACGCGCCCGGACGCACTCGATTCACGACAACCAGGAGGCGCTCAGCCGGGTGGACCGGCAGGACGTGTGGGTCCACCCAGAGGACGCGGCCGCGCGCGGCATCGCCGACGGACAGATGGTGCGCGTGTTCAACCAGCGCGGCGCGACGATCGTGCCGGCGCGCGTGACGGATCGCATCGCCCGCGGGGTCGTGTCGATTAAAGAAGGCGCCTGGTTCACTCCCGGCGCATCCGGAGCCGACACGCGCGGGTGCGCCAACGTCCTGACGGAGGACCGCGCGTCGCCATGCGGCGCCCCGACGTACAACACGTGCCGCGTCGAGATCGCTCCCGCCTGACCCGGCGGCCCCGCGCAGAAGCCAGCATGTCCGACGACGCAGAGATCGAAGCCCGGGTCGCGGCCGCCCTCGAGGGGCTGGCAGCGCCGCACGAAGTCATCCGGATCGATCCCGGCTTCGCCGAGACGGCGGCCTTCTGCGAGAAGTACGGCGTGCCGCTCGACCACTCGGGCAACACCATCATCGTCGCCTCGAAGAAGGAGCCGAAGAAGTTCTGCGCCTGCCTCGTGCTGGCGACCTCGCGGCTCGACGTCAACCACACCGTGCGCCGTTTGATGGACGTCTCGCGCGTCTCCTTCGCCACGGCGGACGAGACGAAGGAGCTCACCGGCATGATGATCGGCGGCGTGACGCTGCTGGCCCTGCCGCCCGACCTGCCGATCTACGTCGAGGAGCGCATCATGGCGCTCGATTACGTCATCCTGGGAGGCGGCAGCCGTTCCTCCAAGCTCAAGCTCGCCCCCGACGTCCTGCGCCGCGTGCCGAACTTCCGCGTCGTACCCGGCTTGGCGCTGGTCGCGTCGTGAAGATCGGCGTCAACCTGATCAACTTCGGCCCGGGCGCCAGTCCCGAGGCGCTCCTCGCCTGGGCCCGCCTCGTCGAGGACCTGGGCTATCAC
>JBGPYK010000335.1:0-3901 GCA_041493245.1 Methylomirabilia bacterium
CTCGACTCGGCGGGGGTTCAGCGGATGCGCCAGCTCTTGTCTACGTAACGACGCCCGTCCACCTCCGACATCTGGATGGCGGCGCGGTACGCGCCGGCCTCCACGGTGTGGACGCGCGTGTCGAAGGCGACCTGCTCCTCGTCGGGCCCGCCCTCGAGCGCCTCATCGAGCACGCGCCCGTCCAGTCGATCGAGCCCGTCGCCCTCGGCCATGCCCCCATCGGCCTCGATGCCAAACACGGCGAGGATCGTCGGCGTCACGTCCACCGTGCTCGCCGGCGCGCGGATCGTCGCCCGCTTCTTGAAGTCCACGCCCCAGGCCAGGAACGTGTTGCGCACGTTCCACGGGCTCATGCTGCCGTGGTCGCTGGCGTACAGCGTGGCGCCGCCGCCGACGTTCGCCAAGTCGGTCCCAGGCACGCCGAACGCGTTGGGCCGCGAGGTCCAGGGAAACGTGACCAGCAGATCGGGCCCACGCTCGCCGTTGGCCACGTGGATCAGCTCGAGCGAGAACGTGCCCTCGACCGCGCCGCGCGGGTCGCCGGAAGCCAGGGCAGGGGTGAAGACCACACCGCCCCAGTCGCGCGACTGGACGAAGCGGACTAACCACGCGATCCGCTCGCTGTCGTGGCCCTCGACGTGCAGCGCGACGGCCTGCCCGCTGCTGGCGAGGACCACGTCGGCGGAGTCGGGCGACGCCTTCAGCCCGGCGTCGATCAGCATGCGGGCGACGTCGATGCCGGCCGTGTTGGTGCTGAACCCATGGTCGGACACGACGAAGACGTCGGTCGACGCCGTCAGGCCGAGGTCGTCGAGGGTCGTCAGCACGCGCGCGATCTCGCGGTCGTCGTTGCTCAGCGCCTCGCGCGCGGACGGCGAGCCCACGCCGAGGTGGTGTTGGCTGTGATCCGGCTCCGTCAACCAGTTGATGACGACGGCAGGCGCGAGCTCGGGAAGCACGTATTCACGCAGCACCCGCTGCGTCCAGGCGACGACCGCGTCGTAGCGGTCAGCGTTGGCCTTCACCGGGGCCGGCCCGAACTTGGCGAGGATGGTCTCGCTCACGTCGGGCGGATAGGCTACGGTCTGGCCCGGGTCGAGGTAGCCGTTGACGAGCACACCGACGCCCGAGGGCGCTTTCGGATTCAACAGGAACGCGCTGCCCGTCGAGCCCGAGCTGACGCCGGCCAGCCGCAGCCCGCGCGTCTGCAAACGCTCGGCGAGCGTTGCGGCGAGCACGAGCCGCCCGCCGGTGGCCTGGTCGAGTCTGAGGAGGTTGCGGTAATCGCCGGTATTGAACGCGTGCCGCGGGTCGACCGCCGGGACGTACATCTGGTTGCCCACGATGCCATTCGTGCCCGGCTGCGTCCCCGTCGAGAGCGCGGCCGCGTTGACGCGGGTCACCGTCGGGAATACGGCGTGGCTGTTTGTGAAGTCCACGCCCTCGGTGCGCAGCCGGAAGAGGGTCGGCGTGTCCTCGGCGGTGATCGCGTCGGGCCTGAGCCCGTCGACCACGAAGACGATGACGAACCGCTTACCGGTCGGCATGGGTGGCTGGCTGGTCGCCCTCTGCTTGGACTCCATCCCACGCTCGGCGGGCGAGGCTGCGCCTCAGGCGGTGGCGGCCTTCAGATCGTCGAGCTGGCGGCGGACGCCGGCGACCATCGATGCCAGGTCCGACGTGAGCATGACGAGGTCGAAGCCGCGCTTCACCGCATCGGCCGAGTAGGCTGCGCTCGCGGTGTGCATGCACGCCTTGATGCCGTGTTTGTGGGCCGCGTCGCGAATCTTGTCGCACGTGGCCTTGTGCAGCGGGTCCGGGTTGTCGCCGCGCGGGGCCATGCCGAGCGCGAAGGCCAGATCCGACGGGCCGATGTACACGGCGTCGAGCCCCGGCGTGGCGCAGATCGCGTCGAGGTTGGCGAGCCCCTCCTTCGTCTCGATCATCCCCATCACGACGATCTCGTCGTTGGCGTGAGCCACGTAGTCGGCGCCGCCGTAGTGCACGGCGCGCACGGGCCCCGACGAGCGCATGCCCACCGGCGGGTAGCGGCAGGCGGCCACCGCCTTCGCCGCGTCCGCGGCGGTATTGATCAGCGGCACGATGATGCCGTACGCGCCGAAGTCCAGCACCTTCATGATCGTCGGCGGGTCGTTCCACGGCACCCGCACGACCGGCACCGTGTCGGTCTGTGAGATCGCCTGCAGCATCGGCCAGACATCGTTCATGTCGGTCAGCCCGTGCTGCATGTCGATGACGAGGGCGTCGAAGCCCTGGCGCGCCATCACCTCGGCGGTGAACCCATGGGACACCGAGAGCCAGCCCATCGTGACACACTGTCCGTCGCGCCACATCTGCTTGATCCGGTTCGGTCGCATGTCGCACCTCGCGTTGTGGTATCGCCGGTCGCCCGGCGCCCGGGCGCAGGGTAGCACACGTGACGCCGGAGGGCGCATAGTGGAGTGGGTCAGGTTGGCCTCGGTACTGGGTCAAGTTGCGAGCCAGACGAGGCACGAGGGAGCCAGCGACGCGAGGCGTACTCCCTGTACGTTGAGCGTCGCTGGCGACCGAGTAACGTGGTCGTACGAGCCGAGTCGGTGCCTGCAGTGCGAGGTGAGCGCCGTCGAGGCGCGAGCCGCAGCGGTGAGATGACCGAAGATCGAGGCGAGCGGTGAAATGATCGAAGTATGGCGAAGCAAATTGGCCCAGTACCAGATCAGGAAGGAGACCACGGTGAAAATCACGCAGGTGACCGTGAACGTGTTGCGGGTTCCCGTCGATCGCCCCTACGTGGCGGGCGCGCGAACGGTCGATGCGAACTGGCACGTTCTCGCGCGGATCACGACATCCGATGGGGTCGAAGGGATCGGCTACGTGGTCTATCCGCGCCCGGATCTGATGACGACGATCGGGCAGGCCGCGCGTGAGCTGGGTGAACACCTGATCGGCATGAGCGTCCTGGAACCGGAGGCGGCCTGGGATCGACTGGCGCGACGCGGCGACTGGGTGGGCCCCGGCGGGTTGCTCCACTGTGCCCTGGCCCCGCTCGACATCGCGGTGTGGGACGCCGCCGGCAAGACCCTTGGCCAACCCCTGCATCGTCTCCTCGGCGGGTATCGGGATCGACTCCCGACGTATGGGAGCGACGGCCTCTGGTACAGCCTGTCTCCCGATGAGCTGGCGGCAGCGGCGCGGCGCCATGTCGACAATGGATTCAGCGCCGTCAAGCTCCGGCTCGGCAAAGAGGCGACGCCGGAGCGGGAGGCCCGCCGGGTCCACGCCGTGCGCGAGGCCGTCGGGCCGGACGTGCGGATCATGGTCGACGCGACCGAAAGCTGGTCGCTGGTTCGAGCGAGAGCCGCGGGCCGCGTGCTTCAGGAAGCCGGCATCGCGTGGCTGGAAGACCCCGTCCACCATCTCGACGTGGCCGGGCTCGCCGAGCTTCGGCGCCAGCTCGAGATCCCGGTCACGGCCGGGGAGCACTTGTATCACCTGGACGCCTTTCGGACGCTCTTCGAGGCGCGGGCGGTCGACGTGGTCATTCTCGACCTGGCCCGGGTCGGTGGCGTGACCCCGTGGCGCAAGATCGCGGCGCTCGCGCAAGCGCACCGGATTCCCGTGTGCGGTCACGTGGTTCCCGAGATTCAGGTGCACCTGCTGTCGGCCATCCCGAACGGCCACCTGGTGGAGTACGTGCCCCGATCGGCCGGCATCCTCACGTCGATGCCGAGGATCGAGAACGGCGAGCTCGTCGCGCCGTCAGCGCCCGGCCTTGGTCTCGAGCTGGATGAAGCCGCGGTGCAACGCTACCGGGTCGCTTGAAGAGGAGCTAGCGTGAACGATGCATGATCGATGTTCGCTAGCGTCGGACAGGTTCTGTGGATCTGTAGGGCGGGGGCTC
>JBGPYK010000380.1:0-3564 GCA_041493245.1 Methylomirabilia bacterium
CAGAAACAATGCGAAGCGGCGTGTTGTGGAAGTGATTGAAACGACTGGAGCCGGGGGCGGGAGTTGAACCCGCGACCTACTGATTACGAATCAGTTGCTCTGCCTCTGAGCTACCCCGGCGCCGCGTCGTGAAGTCTACCACTTGCGGGGCACCCGCGTCGTCTGTTGTCCCCTTGGTTCCAACAACTGGTTCCACGACCCGCTCGGTCCTGGCGATTTCTGCGCGCAGGTGGTCGGGAGCGAGGTGCGCGTACTTCTCGGTCATGGACACCTTGGCGTGGCCGAGAATCTTGGAGAGCGCCAAGAAGCGTGATCGCTTCGCCCGCTGTCGAATGCGCTTTACCATCTCGCAATCGCCACGATGGTGGCCTCCTCGGGTGTGCCGCGCAGCGAAAATCGTATCGCGTCACCCACCCGGAGCGCGTCACCCATCGTCGGCAACGACGCCGCGCGGAAGCTCGTGGTCCGCGCCGGCAGGAGCCCCCGGATCTCCTCGTGCGTGATCACGAGCAGGCCCCCCTGGGGGAAGATCGCGCGCACGACTCCCCGGGCCTCCCACTGTTGCTCGCCGGCCCGCGCGCCAGTTGCGCACGCCGCCTGCTCGCGCTCGAGCTGCTCCACCCGTACGCGGGCGGCTTCGAACTCTCGGTCGAGGGCTTCCGCTCGCCGGCCCCAGCCGGCGTAGCCGAGACCGAGGCCAACGGCGAGCGTGAGGTTCGCGAAGAGAATCACCTGCCACACGGGCATCACGCGAGTCCTCCGAATTCCATCAGTGAACGTGATCGTCGGGGAAGGGAGGAATGTTCTTCTCCTCGTTGAGGCGCTCGACCTGGGCCGTGAGCGCCGCGGTCTCCGGCATCGCTCCCCCGTCGCCTCGCCAGATCGCCCGGACGTAGCCCTGGCGGTCGATCAGCAGCTCCGCGTGATGTCCCGGCGCGAGCATGTGGTAGGTCTCGACGACGTCGCGGGCGCCGTCGGTCAGCACCGGGAACAGCACGGGCGGCGACGAGTCGAGCCGCCTGATCGCCTCGGGCGAGGCGTCGGTCGGCACGGCGATGACCTCGACGCCCATGATCCAGAGCAAGTTGTAGCTCCGCGCGAGCTGCGTCATGCGCGGGCCGGACGCCGGCAGGGTGTAGAGCACCAGCAGGACCATCCGCCGCCCTCGGTAGTCGCGCAGCGCACCCGGCGCCAGGGGGCCGACGGAGACGGCAAAGTCGGGCGCGATCAGCCAGGCGCGCTCGGGCTCCACCTGGCCTCCGATGCTCCCGGCGCCGCCGACAGCGCCGAGTGCCCGGATGAAGTTGATCACGTTCCAGCGCTCGGCCTCGGCCAGACGGCTCGCGAAGCCCGGCATGCCGCGCTCCGGGATACCGTGGGTGATCAACCAGTAGATCTCGCCCGCGTGACGGCGCGATGCGGGCGGCGAGCGGAGATCCGCCGGCGGCCGCTGGCGGCCCTGCGCCGAGGGGCCGTCGCCGGCACCGGTGGCGCCGTGGCAGGTGGCGCAGTGCTCGCGGTAGACCGACATCCCGGGCGCGATCGAGGCAGCGTGATAGGTCACGAGCGGCCGCAGGTACGTGGTCGGATACGCGTCGACCACGACCGGAGGAAGGCCGACGCCGGTCCCGATGGCGACGAGCGCCAGCGCACCGGCCAGCACCGGCAGGCGCCGGCGGCGAACGAGCAGCGACGCAACGACGGCCACCATGCCGAGCACCACGAGCTGGCTGCCCAGGAGCGCCCGCCATCTCGTCGCCGGGACGTCGAACACGGCGTCCAGGGAAAACCGGAACGGGAATGGCCACACCGGCTGCGCATGGCGGGCGGGCGTCGTCAGCGTCATCGCCGCGGCCAGGCCGAGCAGCACGAACGCCAGCGCGGCTTCCACTCCGACGAATGCGGTGAGGCGCCGCATCGCCGGCCGCCCGACCGTGGCGCCCGGCCCGGACAGCGCGGGAAGAAGGCGCGCGCGGTTCACGGCGGCCAGGACGACGATCGGCGCGAGGACGGCGAGCTTGGCCAGGAGCAGGCGGCCGTGCGCCGTTCCCGCGAGGCCGGCCATGCTCTCGACCTGCGTGATCGCATTCATCACACCCGACGCCATCAGGAGAATCATCGCCGTGAGCGCCGCCCGCGAGAACCGGCGCGCGGCGAGCACCGCATAGGGGCGCGCGTCGGCGCCCGCTTCGCGGCTGGCCGCTTGCAGCAAGAGCGCGAGCGCCACGAGGCCGCCCATCCAGACGCCGGTCCCCAGCAGATGCACGACGTCGACGGCCAGGGCGAGCATCGTGCCTGGGGTGACCGCGGCGGCGTGGCTGGAGCCGCTCACGAGGGCGAGCGCGAGCATGCCGAGCAGGAGCGCTTCGCCGCGGGCGGCAATCCAATTCCTGGTCTCGGCGGCCTTCGCGCGCATCGCGAGAAAGGCCCCGAGCACGAGGAGCAGACCGTGACGGGCCAGCCAGACCAGTCCAGGCCGCGTGTCGAGGACGGCGTGCCACACCGCTCGGGGCTCGAGCGCCGCCTGGGGACGGCCCTCGAACACCGCCGTCCGCGCCAGCAGCCCGACGATCCCCGAGGCGAGCGCCACCAGCACGAGGAGGCGCGACCAGGCCACGACGGTTTCCTCCCAGCGGCGCGCAGTCGGTCGGTCGCTCGGCCCCGCCAGCAGGAGCATGAAGAACGCCCCCACGAGCAGGACGGAGGAAGCCAGGTGGACCCACAGGGCGGCGAGGAGGAGCAGCCTCATTCGATCCGGAAGGTGAAGTCGCCCTCGGTGACGTCGGCGTCGATCGAGAGCACCCGCCACATCACCCGGTACGTTCCAGCGGGAAGCGGGGGCAGCGTCACCCGGAGCAAGGCGGGGTTCGCGCTGTCGATCCGGCTGTCCCGGCGATCCACCTGCTGGCCGCGACCGTTCAGCACGCGGGCCGAGCTGTACGCCGGCTCGAGGCGCTCGGTGAAGTAGAGCTTCACTTCCTCAGGCGCGCGCTTCAGCTTGCTCTCGACGCGCGGCTCGGCCCGCTGGAGGACGGCGTGCCCGGCCGCGGTCGATACGGTCAGCGCGCAGGTGGCCAGGACAAGGACCAACCTGGCGGGCGACCTCAGCGCGGACGTCTCGCCTATCTACGCCCTGCTTTGGGCCCGGTAGTAGGCGACCATGTCGCTCGTCTTCAACCAGAACAGGTCGTACAGGGAGCCCGTCCCGCTGGACGTGGAGACCGGCCCGGGCCCACGGTCGAGGCCGGACGACCAGATCATCTTGTCACCGTCGGCCGTGAACATGGGGCACGCCCCGTCGATGTTCGGGTTGTTGAAGGGCGCCTCGACGATGGGCCCCTTCCACTGCTTGGTCGCCGGGTCGTACTGCACGAAGACCATCGTGTGGAACTTTCCGAAGTCGTGGACGGAGACGACACCGAGAACCAGCCCGTCCTTGCTCACCGAGTTGAAACGGCACTTGAATCCGATCGAGTCGAGGAGCTTGCTCTCGATCCTCTTCTCGGGTTGCCAGACACCTCTTTCGATCCTGGTGGAGTACACGTCGGGCGAAGGAGCGCCTCC
>JBGPYK010000401.1:0-3431 GCA_041493245.1 Methylomirabilia bacterium
ACCGCCGGACGCTTGTGGAAACGGATGACCGTCGAGCAGCGGCATCGCGCCGCGCTCGCGTTCTGGCAGGACGAGACCAACGCCGCCGATCAGGCTCAGGCCGTACAGCTGATCGCCAAGCACAGCAAGTTCCGCCCGAAGACCGTCGCCGGCCTCGACGTCGAGGGTAAGGCGCGCCACCTGGCGAGCGTGCCGACGCTGCCCGACGACATCGCCACGCGCCTGCTCGTGCTCTATCACCTCGCGGCGCAGCGGCCGATGATGGGCACGTTTCTCGACGCGCTCGGCCTCGCCCACGAGAACGGGCTGATTCAGGAAGGCAACGCCACGCCGGACCAGGCGAAGCTCGGCCCCGCGGTCGCCGCGCTCGCGAGTTCGTATCCGGCCGCGGACGTGTCGATCTACCTCAACACCTTGTTCTGCCACGATCCGCAGACGTGGGGCGGCCTGCAAGGGCTCCCGGAAATGTTGGCCTGAAGGCTGGCCTCGCGCCACTACTTCGGCAGCATCGCCACCAGCGGATCGAGGTCCTTAGGATCGGCCCGTTGTCGGCCTTGACACGCTGGCCGACGCGGCAGTACTCCGGTAGTTGTGTCCGACAAAACTGGTATGCTTACGGCAGTGACAATCCGATGGGCGAGGTCCGCGACGAAGCATCGAGTGAGCCGGAGACAAAGTCGATACGTGATCGACCACTGTGGGCTTCGCTTCCGAGTACCTCCACCGTCGGGCGATACGGACGAGCGGGTGCTCTACCTCGGAGATGACGCAGATGGCGTTCCGCTGGAGGTCATGGCCGTCGAGCTGAGCGGCGGTGACCTATATGTCATTCACGCGATGCCGATACGCGCAAAGTACCGCCCACAGTATGAGGAGGTTAGGAAGTGGCAAATCTAAAGACGAAGACGGGAACCCGTCTCACCCGGCGGCGCGTCCAGGACCTGGCGGCCGAGGCTCAGCGCGGTTACGACCTCTCCCGCGCGCAGCGGGAGAGGGTCCGAGGCGGTCGCCCCTCCCTGGGAGAGGGGGTGTCGCCCCAGATCAGCTACCGCGTAGGTGAGAGCCTGTACGCGAATGCCAGGGCGAAGGCGAAAGCACAGGGCCGCACAGTGAGCCAGGTCGCGCGCCAGGCTCTGGAGGAGTACATCAGCCGGTAACCTGGTCGCAGGGCCGTGCACGAGGTGGTGCAGCCCCATCGATTCTTCGACGCCGCTCGCTTCGCCTTCGCGATCTGCTCGCGCATGTAGGCAAGCGCCTTGTTCCGCCACGCCGGCCACTGGGCGACCCGATCCGCGTGGCGCTTGAGGTTCTGGAGTTGTTTCAGGGACGGCGAGCCGGTGAACTCGGCCCACATCAGGACCATGGCCTCTTCGTGGCGCTTCCGGCGGTGGTACTCGTCGGCGAGGAACTCGCGAAGCCTCGAATCGGTTCGCTCGGGGAAGGCTTGGAGACCGCGTTCGGCCCACTCCAGCGCCACGTCGTGCTGCCCCGCCTGCTTGTAGGTGTCGGCGATCTGGAGGTACGCGTATGCGGAGGAAAGATCTCTCTGCTTGACGGCGACGACCGCCTCGACATCGCCGCTCTGGCGGGCCAGCGTCTCCATGATGTGAGTGATCCGGAGGCGCTTCCCGTACTTCTCGGGATCGTCCCGCCCCGGCTGCAGCGCCGGCACGCGCGCCCACTCGGCCTCCGCGAGCTTACGGTAGACCGCGAGTCCCTCCTTGCCCAGGACGCGCGCATACGTCTCCGCTGCGTCGAAAAATGTGCCCCACTCCGTCCGCATCTGCCATTCGAAGAGTCGCTTGGCCAGCGTTCCCGGGTCCGGCTTTGCTTTCTTGCAAGCGGCACGGTGGATCTCCTGTAGATGCGCCAGGATGCCACCCATGTGACCGTCCGAGTCGTCGACGGAGCCCATGGCCTTCTCGACCGCGGCGAGCGCATGCTCCGTGAGATCGATGACCTCGAGGGCGTAGTCCTCCTTGAGGAGCTCCTCGATGGCGTCGACCACGTCGTCGATGCCCTGCGCGTAGTCGTACGCCGAGCGGTAGTCGACGAACTCCCCTGCCTCGACAGCGCCGTCGATGGCCGCGCGATACGTTGCGAGATCGAGGCCCTTCGGGGCCTTTCGTGACGCCTTCATCAAGAGCCGCTGACGCAGGCGGTCATCCTCCATCGCCCGCTCCACGAGCAAGTCGACCAGCGTCTCCTTGCCTTGAGCGATCAGGTGGGTGCGAACGTCTTCCATCGTGACCGACGGCTTTGCCGGTCTCTTGGAGGTTGGTCCGCCCTCGCGCCCTTGTCCGAGCCACGCCAAGCCGACCGCCACGCAGTGCTTGCAGAAAGCCCCATCAGTCCCCACTGGGCAGGTGCACGAAAACTCGAGGTCCCCGTTCTCGACCCACAGTTTCACGCGATACTCGCGTGTCCCGAGAACCTTGGCGGTGATGACGTTTTCGTGCTCAACAAGCGCCCGGACCTGGCCGCCGGCACAGTAGTCCTCGCCGCGTTCGAACGCACGCGCTCCGGCCATCCGACGCAGCGTGCGCCGGTCGATCAACCTCTCCATGGCGCCACCCTCCCGATCTTCTCCGGCGGAGTACCGGGCCCGGCGTGCAATTCCGTGACTCGGACCTCGCTGTCATGCATTGTGTACGACATGAAAGCTGTGCCCACCCGCAAGCTGCAGCGCGAGATTCGCGCGATTCTGGACCGCGTCGAGAAGGGTGAGTCTCTGGAGATCACGCGTCGCGGGCGTCCGGTCGCGCGACTCGTCCCCGCGCGGCCGGTCCGTGCCGAGGCGTGGCCGGACCTCGATGCCCGGGTGCGAAAGGTGCTGGGGCCGCGACACATCACTCCTCCGCCGAGCCAACAGGTCGTCGCTGATCGCGGCGACCGATGACGGTCTATTTTGACTCGAGCGCGCTCGTCGCCGTGTACGTGACCGGAGCGTACTCGGCGCGTGCCGCCGGGAACTTCGCAAGCTTGAACGCGTACCGTGGACGCTGCTTCACGATCTCGAAGTCAGAAACGTCCTGCGAGACTCGATCTTGGGATCCGCTCACGATCCGTGCGAAGGCCAGAGGCGAGTCACGCGCTCCGCTGCTTGCCGGCTGCTCGTCGGTCTTTCCCGTCCGTCTTCGCGCGGCTGACGTACGTTCGGAGCACCGCGTTCATCTTCGTCTGATAACGCGGACCTTGCTCCCTGAACCAGGCCAGCACATCCTGATCCACGCGCAGCGAGATCGCTTGCTTGGGCGGTGGAACGACGACGTCCGCCTCGTTCCAGAAGTTCGCCGGCAAGCCAGCCAGCTCGGGCGGCGAGGTGCGCTCGATCTCTCGCTCGCTCATCTTCCGCAGCCGAGCGAGATCCGCTCGGCCCTGACGAGCAACCTCAGCTCTGCGCGACCGCTTCGCGGTACGCTTTCCGTTCA
>JBGPYK010000258.1:0-4668 GCA_041493245.1 Methylomirabilia bacterium
ACGCGCCGGCATCCCGGCGGCGGCCGTCGTCCACGAGTACGGCGGACCGCTCGGCACCGACCCGCCGCTCGTCGACTTCGTGCCCGAAGCTGTAGCGCTCGCCAGCAGCGGCGGGATCGATCGCCGCCTCAGCCTGCCTGCCGTCGAGCGCGTCATCGGAGGCGAGCGCCTCGCCCACCGCGGCGAGCCCGCCGCCGGCCCACTCGACCTGCCCATCCAGGAGCTCTACGCCGCCACCGCCGAGATGAACACCCGCGGCATCCTGGCCGTCGAGCACTGACCAAGAAAATTCATGAACGGAGCGCACATGTGAGGCGGGTCGATTGGCCTTGGGAGGCGATCGCTGCTCCTTGGGACGTGATCGCTGTTCGTGTACGGCGGGGGCTTGTCCCCCGCCGCTCGCTGATCGAGGAGATGGTGCCAGCGGGGGACAAGCCCCCGCCCTACGGATCCCCAAAAGCGTTCGACGCCAGAGCTAAACGCGTATGACGGACACCCATCGGCTTAAAATAATTCACTATCTCAATCAGTTCTTCGCGGGGATCGGCGGTGAGGATCGCGCCGACACGCCGCCCGGCTCGCGCCCGGGCGCCATCGGCCCGGGCGTCGCGCTGCAGCAGGCGCTCGGACGGGACGCGGAGATCGTGGGCACCGTGTTCTGCGGCGACGGCCTCTTCGCTGACCGGCCGGACGCGACGGGACCCGAGGTCGTGGCGCTCATCGAGCGCTTCGCCCCCGATGTCGTCGTCGCGGGCCCGGCGTTCGACTCCGGCCGCTACGGCCTCGCCTGCGCCCGCGTCTGCGCCGAGGTCGCCTCGCGATTGAGCACGCCTGCGCTCACCGGGATGGCGCCCGACAACGCGGCCGTCGAGGTCTATCGCCGGGACGTCCTCATCGTCCCGACGGCGCCCACGGCGCTGGGGATGAAAGACGCGCTGGCCGCGATGGCGCGGCTCGCGCTCACGCTCGGGCGCGGCGAGCCGCTCGGCCCGGCGGCGGTCGCGGGCTATCTCCCCCGCGGGCGACGAATGAACGTGCGCAGCGACGCCTCCGCGAGCGCGCGGGCGCTCGCGATGCTGCTCGCGCGGTTGCGCGGCGAGCCGTTCACCACCGAGGTCCCGCTGCCACGCTACGATCGGGTGACGCCGCCGCCGGCCATCGATCCGGCGCGGATGCGGCTGGCCCTCGTGACGGAATGCGGCCTCGTGCCGCCCGGCAACCCGGATCGCCTCGAATGGGTCCGCGCGAGCAAGTGGCTCGCGTACAGCCTCGCCGGCAAGGATGACCTCGCGCGCGGCGAGTACGAGGTGGCCCACGGCGGCTACGACGCAGCGTTCGCCGTGGAGAACCCCAACCGGCTGGTGCCGCTCGACGCCGTGCGCGAGTTGGCGCGCCGCGGGGAGATCGGCTCCGTGCTCGACGCCTACTACGTCACCTGCGGCAACCACGGCGTGCTGAGCCAGATGGCGACGCACGCGCGCGAGATCGCCGCCGATCTGCGTCGCCAGCACGTCGACGCCGTCCTGCTCGTCGCCACCTGAGGGTCGGGCACTCGTAGCGGCGCTACGATGGCCAAGGAGCTGGAGCGCGCAGGATTCCCGACGGCGACGGTGACGAGCCTCGTCGCGGTGGCGGTCAAGGTCGGTGCCAACCGGATCGTCCGCGGCAACCGCTTCAGCCACCCCTGCGGTCACCCGGGGCTGGGCCCCGTCGAGGAGCGCGCGTGGCGGATCGAGCTGGTACGGACGGCGCTGCGCGCACTCGGCACGCCGGTCGACGGCCCGACCGTCTTCGAGCCGGCGGACGCGTGACGCGCGTCCCTCGACCTCTCGCCCTCGCCGTCGCACTCGTCGTGGCCCTCGCGGCGCCGGCCGTCCCGAACGCCCAGGAACGAAGGGTCGCGCGCATCGGTCTGCTCTCGCCGGACGGTACGTTCGCCGACACCTCGCCGTTGCTGGCCGTCTTCCGCCAGGGGCTCGCCGCGCTCGGTTACGTCGAGGGCAAGAACGTCGAGCTACTGCGCCGGGACGCGAGCGACGGACGCGCGATCTTCCTGGGGAACGCCCTCGTATCGCTCGGGGTCGACGTCATCGTCGCGGCATCCACGCTGGGCGCCCAGATCGCGCGGGACGCGACGAGCACCGTTCCCATCGTCTTCGTCGGCGTGTCGGATCCGGTCGGGAGTGGACTGCTCGCGCGCCTCGACCCACCGCGCGGCACCAACGTCACGGGATTGACCGACGTCGACGTGCGATCGAGTGCGCGGAGCCTGGGACTCCTCAAGCAGGCGGCGCCGAACGTGACGCGCGTCGCGCTCCTCGCCAACCCCGCGGCGCCGCTGGCCTCCCGGTACATCGCTGAGACCGAGGCCATGGCGTCGTCGCTGGGCCTCACGATCCACCGCCGCAACGTGCTGCAGGCGGACGAGCTGCGCGGCGCGTTCTCGGCGATCGTGAGCGATTACGATCAGGCGTTCGTCGTGCTGCCGGACCCGCTGTTGAACGGCCAGCGCGCGGCGCTCGTGGACTTCGCGGCGCGCCACGCGCTCCCCGCCGTCTACAGCTACCGCGCCTTCGCGACGGCGGGCGCACTCATGACGTACGGGACGGACCTCGCCGACGTTTACCGGCGCGCGGCGGAGGTCGTCGACCGCATCCTCAAGGGCGCCGCCCCCGGCGACCTCGCCATCGAGGGGCCCACGAAGTTCTCCCTCGTCATCAACCTCCGCACGGCGCAGCGCCTGCGCCTGACCATCCCACCCTCGCTCCGCCTCCAAGCCGACCACCTCATTCCCTGAGTACTCCGATTCGCAATTACGGTGAGGTACAGTCGCCGACGATCCGATCATGCAGAACCGGGCACGAGGCCACTTCGGCTCTAAGCCCCTCCCCCTTGCGGGGAGGGGAAGGGGTGGGGGGGGCGGGGGCCGTCCAGCGACGCACCCCACCGGCGTCCGCACCCCACCCCGGCTCGCTTCGCTCGCCGACCCTCCCCGTCAAGGGGAGGGTAAACTTACTGCCACGCAGACGATTGTTTTATCGGCCGGACTTGGTCAGCGCGGGGTCGAAGAGGGTGTAGGGGTTGACGTTGCCGAGGGCGGCCGTGACGGACTCGGCGACGCCGGCGTGGCGGCCACGGAGCCCCGCGAGGAAGTCGCGGATCTCGCGGCGCACACCGTCGCGGTCGCCGCACACGCAGCCGATGGTGGGCAGGCCGAGCCCCTGGGCGTAGGCCGTCGTCAGGTCCTCGGTCACGAAGGCGAGCGGGCGGATCAGACGGAGTCCGCCCTTGCGCGAGCGGGCGACGGGCGGCAGCGAGGCGATGCGGCCATTGAAGAGGATGTTGCGCAGCAGCGCCTCGGCGCAGTCGTCGGCGGTGTGGCCGAGCGCCAGCACGGTGCACCCCAGCTCCGCCGCGAGCGTGTAGAGCGAGCGGCGTCGGTGGCGGCTGCAGACGTCGCAACCGTGGACGACCCCGCCCGCGACGAGGGCCAGCGTGTTCGGGTCCTCACGCAGCACCCACTCGACGCCAAGGTCGCGGATGCGGGGCGCGAGCCCCTCGATCGCCGCCTTGAACTTGCCCTGCTCGATCGTCACCGCGACGAGGTCGTACGCAAACGGGGCGCGCCGGCGGTGGGCGACCAGCGCGTGCAGGAGGCTCCAGCTATCCTTGCCGCCCGACACGCCGACGGCAATCCGGTCGCCGGGCTCGAGCATCACGAAGCGGCCCATCGCGCGCCCGACGGCCTCGAGCACGCGTCGCTCCACGTCGGCGAAGTCCATCGTCTCAACGTCGGAGGGAGCGCCCATGGGTTCTTAGTCCCAGCCCACCGGAAGGCTCCGGAGGCCACGGAGCGTCGCCGACTCCCGCCACTGGGGAGCGGCGGTGCGCAGCGTCAGGCCGGGCAGGCGGCGCAGCAGCGTGTTGATGGCGATCTGGCCCTCCACGCGCGCCAACGGGGCGCCGAGACAGAAGTGGATGCCCAAGCCGAACGCGAGGTGCCGGTTGTCGGCGCGCCGGAGATCGAGCCGGTCGGGCTCGGGGAAGTGCGCGGGATCGCGGTTGGCGGCGCCGATCAGGGACAGGACGAGGTCGCCCGCGGCGATCGTATGACTGCCGATCTCGACGGCGACGTTGGCGATACGCCCCGCCCGCTGCACCGGGCCGTCGTAACGCAGCAGCTCCTCCACCGCGCCGGCGATCAATGACGGGTCTGCGCGGAGCGCGCTCAGGGCGTCGGGATGGCGCAGGAGGGCGAGCAGCCCGTTGCCGATGAGGCTCACGGTCGTCTCGTGGCCGGCGACGAGCAGCAGGACGCAGGTCGCGAGCAGCTCCTGTTCGGTCAGCCGGTCACCCGCCTCCTCGACGGCGATGAGCGTCGAGAGGAGATCCTGCGACGGGCGCGCGCGGCGCGCCGCCACCAGCGAGCGGAAGTACCCGGTCAGCGCGCGCCGCGCAGCATTGCCCCGCTCCACGATGGTCGGATCCGAGGGCGTCGCGATGGCGTCGAGGCTCCGCGCGATGTCGAGCGACCACTGGCGGAAACCGTCACGGTCGCCGGCGGGGACGCCGAGCATCTCGCAGATGACGGTCACGGGCAGCGGATAGGCCAGGTCCTCGATCACGTCCACGGTCTTCGCGTCGCGCACGGCATCCAGCAGATCGTCG
>JBGPYK010000411.1:0-3371 GCA_041493245.1 Methylomirabilia bacterium
GAGCGCCTCCGCCGTCACGTAGACGTCGACGACGTCGAGCCGCGCCTCGTTCACGACCGTACCGTTCACCCGCACCTGCCCAGGGCTCGTCCGGTCCACGCTGTAGCGGAGTTGGAACGACTCTTGCCCGGGCGCCAGCGCTGGGACGAGCGCCGCCATGACCACGACGATCGCGCACAGGGCGCGCCATCGGGCCACGCGAGATCGTGTGCGGCAATTGACGTTGAGCATTGGGTTCGCTCCCTTGCGTGTGTCGTCCGTACGACCGCCTGGTTCCGCGCTCAGGCCGGCCGAGTTGGTTGCCGCCGCGTTCACTTTACTACAACGGCGGTCGCGCGGGCGGGACGTCGGTGCGTCTCAGCGCGGAGGTGTCACACAGCCGGCGACGCAGACAAACCCCTCACGGAGCAGCGTTCCCGCGCACTGCTGCTCGAGATCAAAAGCCCTGACCGTCGGTGACCCCCACGGGAAGTAAGGAACGTCCGCGCCGGTGCCGGGATTCGGCGCGTCGTAGGCGATACGCTGGGCCTCGGCCGTGCAGTTCACGCGGGCCTTCGTCGCCGGATTCTCCAGCACGACCGCCGTGGCGCAGCCGGTCACGATGATGGCGACGGCCACGACGATCCCCAACGCGCGCATGGTCGTGTATTCTACAGCCCCGATGGCCCCGCGCCCGTCTCGTCGCGCGCTGCCAGTTTTGCGTCTCGGCCGGTGCCTCGGCCGGTGTCTCATCTGGAGTCTCGTTGTCGCGCTCCCGGCCTGCGCCACCAGCCAGGAGTGGATCTACGAAAAAACGCGGGGCACCCCCGCCCAGCTCGACCACGACAAGGCGGCGTGCCGGAAGATCGCGCCCTCGCGCAGCCTCTTCAAGACGCTCGAGGCCGAGAAGGTGGACCGAGAGCCCTTCAACCGCTGCATGGAGAGCCGCGGCTACCGCATCAAGGTCGCACCGCTGCCATAGCGTGCCGTCCGACGAATTTAGAACAAGCTCAGGCGCACGGACGGGAACCAGCGCAGCAGCGGCGAGTCGTCGCAGACGATCGTCTCGTCGCGCACCGCGCCTGTGGAGATGAGGCAGAAGGGCACCCCGATCAGCTCCTCCAGCCGCTCGAGGTAGCGGCGCGCTTTCGCGGGCAGCTCGCCCTCGTGCTTGGCGTGGCTCGTGGGCGCCATCCAGCCCGACAGCTCCTCGTAGACGGGCTCGGCCTGCTTGAGCACCGTCTCTTCCTCGGGGAAGTCGGTGAGCAGGTCGCCGCGGTAGCGATAGCCGGTGCAGACCTTGACCGTCTCGCACTTGTCGAGGACGTCGAGCTTCGTGATGGCCACGGTGTCGAGCCCGTTGATGCGGACGGCGTAGCGGAGCACCACCGCGTCGAACCAGCCGCAGCGCCGCGGCCGGCCCGTCGTCGCGCCGTACTCGTCGCCGCGCGCGCGAATGGCCTCGCCCATCTCGCCCTTCATCTCGGTGGGGAACGGCCCGCCGCCCACGCGGGTCGTGTACGCCTTGGCGACCCCGAGCACGCCGTGGATCCGCGTCGGGGGCACGCCCGTCCCGGTGGCGGCACCGCCGGAGGTCGTGGAGGAGGAGGTGATGTAGGGATAGGTCCCGTGGTCCACGTCGAGCATGGTCCCCTGCGCCCCCTCGAACAGCACGGAGTACCCGGCGTCGATCCACTTCGAGAGCAGCAGCGGGGTGTCCGTGATGTAGGGCGCGAGCCACCCCGCGTAGCGCAGGTACGGGTTGAGGATCTCCTCCACGGTGAAGGTCTGGGCGTCGTAGATCTCGCTCAGGAGCCGGTTCTTCTGGGCGATGTTGGCCTCGAGCTTGTCGCGGAACAGGCGCTCGTCGAGCAGGTCGGCCATGCGGATGCCCACCCGCGCGGCCTTGTCGATATAGGCCGGGCCCACACCCTTGCCCGTCGTGCCGATGCGGCGCGCCCCCAGCTTGGCCTCGGAGGCGCGGTCGAGCGCGGGGTGATAGGGCATGATCAGGTGCGCGTTCTTGGAGATGAAGAGGTTGCCGTCGAGGGTGACGCCGCGCCGGACCAGCGTCTCCATCTCCTCGATGAGCGCGCCGGGATTGATGACCACGCCGCAGCCGATCACGCAGCGGCGGCCGGCGTGGAGGATGCCGGACGGGATCGAGTGCAGGACGTACTTCTCGCGCCCCACCACCACGGTGTGGCCGGCGTTGTCGCCGCCCTGGTAGCGGACGACGACGTCGACGTGCGGGGTGAGCACGTCCACGACCTTGCCCTTGCCCTCGTCACCCCACTGCGTGCCGACCACCACGATATTAGGCATGGTTCACTCCCCGCCCGCTCGCGCGAGACGCCAGATCCTCGAACACCTTCTCGGGCCGCTCCAGCATCGCCCGCACCTCGACCGTCCGCTCCGTCCCCGCCGCAAGGTCGAGCACCAGCGCCTCGCCCTCGCGCGTCCGCGGGCCGCCGATCACGAGCACACACGCCGCGCGCTGGCTCCGGGCATACGCCAGCGACTCGGGAAGCGCGCGGCTCACGACGTCGCGGGCCACCGAGGCGCCGAGGTCGCGCAGCCGGCGCGCCAGCGACAGCGCCGCTGTCTTGTCGCGCGTGGAATCGACGATGAAGAAGTCCGGCCCCGGCAGCGGCACGGCCACACCCTGGGCCTCCATCACCGTGAGCGCGCGCGCGACGTCGAAGGCGAAGCCCACCGCCGGGCACGCGTAGCCAAAGCGGCCCAGCATCTGATCGTAGCGGCCGCCCGCAGCCACCGAGGCGCCGAAGTCGGCGACGTAGGTCTCGAAGTACATCCCGGAGTAGTAGTCGAATCCGCGGACTTCACCGAGATCGAGCAGGACCGAGTCCGCGAGACCGTAGATGCCGAGGAGACGGTACACCTCGGTCAGGTTCGCGAGCGCGCGCGCGGCCCGCGGCGTCCGCGCGAAGGCGGCGGCGCGCTCGAGCACCTCGGCGTGGCCGAAGAGCGTCGGCAGCGCGAGGAGCGCCTCCGCCACCGGCGCCGGGGCCCCTAGTTCCCCCACCCGCTGCTCGAGGGTGGCCAGATCCTTGCGCCCAAGCGCGGCCTGGAGCGCATGCGCCTGCTCGTCGGTCGCCGCCGTCTCCTCCATGAGGCCGCGGAAGAAATCGGGATGGCCGACGTCGATCTGGAACCGTGAAAGGCCGAGCGCCTGCAGCCCCTCGACCGTCATGGCGAGGATCTCCACCTCGGCCTCGGGCTTGTCGAGTCCGATCAGCTCCACGCCCGCCTGATAGAACTCGCGGTAGTGCGAAAGCTGCGGCTCGTCGTAGCGGAAGACGTTGGTGACGTACCCGAGCCGCAGCGGCTTGGGCTCCTCCCGCAGCCGCGTGGCCACGATGCGCGCGATC
>JBGPYK010000385.1:0-3520 GCA_041493245.1 Methylomirabilia bacterium
GTGCGGTCGCTCCGCGTGCGCGGCGATCGCGTCGAGGCGCTGGTCGTCGACGACGGAGAGATCGTCGCGGAGTCGGTTCTGGTCTGCGTCGGACCGGCGACGCAGGCGTTTCTGGCGCCACTCGGCGTGATCGTCCCGGTCGGCCGGGTGCCCGGGCTCCTCGCCGTGACGTCGCGCCCCACGGCGCCACTCGGTCGCGTCGTGCACGCGCCCGGGATTCACCTGCGTCCCGACGCGAGCGGCGGGCTGCTGCTCGGCGCGGCCGACCTCGATGGGCTCGTGACGGACACCAGCTCCCCCGAGGCCGCGTCGGCGATTGCCGGCCGCCTCCTCGAGCGCGCCGGCCACGTGTTTCCCCCGGCGCGCGACGTGCAACTCGTCGGCACCCGCATCGGTGTGCGGCCCATGCCGGCCGACGGTCAGACGATCGCGGGACGACCTCCCGGGCTGGCCAACGCCTGGGTGCTGGCGACGCACAGCGGCATCACGCTCGGTCCGCTCCTCGGGCAACTGATCGCAGCCGAGATCGTCGGCGGAACCCCGAGCGCCGTGCTCGCACCGTTCCGCCCCGAGCGATTCGCAGCGTTTGGAGTGGGAGCCGCAAGGTGAGTATGCTGCGACGGATCATCAACGGGCACTGAGGAGGCACCAACGATGGGACGGCTCGAGGGGAAGATTGCGATGATCACGGGCGCGGGCGGGGAGCATGGCCTCGGACGCGCGATCGCTCGACGGTTCGCGGCGGAGGGCGCCGATCTCGTCCTGGTCGACGTGGCGGCCACGGGCTTGCGGGTGGCGGCGTCGACGCCCGCGGGCGCCTGGCGCGGCATCGAGGCGGTGGCGGACGAGATACGCACGCAAGGACGCCGGGTGTTGACGGCGCTGGCCGACGTCCGCTCGGCCGCGCAGGTCGCAGCGGTCGTGGCGCGCGCGGTGGCGGAGTTTGGACGCATCGACGTGCTGGTCAACAACGCGGGCGCTCCGGGCAGTCTCGACCGGACGCTCGTCGTCGAGCTGCCCGAGGACGCGTGGGACACCGTGCTCGACACGAACCTCAAGGGGACGTTTCTCTGCTCGCAGGCGGTGGCGCGCACGATGCTCGACCGCGGTGTGCGCGGCCGCATCATCAGCATGTCGTCCCAGTGGGGCAAGAAGGGCGGCGCGCGCCGGGCCGCCTATTGCGCGTCGAAGTTCGGCATCATCGGGTTCACGCAGTCGCTCGCCCAGGAGCTGGCGGCGGCCGGCATCACCGTGAACGCCATTTGCCCGAGCGCGGTCGAGACCGAGCGCCTGGACCATCTCGGCCTCCAGCCCGACGGCACGGTGGACTTGAAGCAACGCGCGGAGCGCATCAAGCAGACCGGCGCGGCGACCCCGGTGGGGCGCGTCGGGCGTCCCGAGGACGTGGCCGAGGTCGCCGCCTTCCTGGCCGGGGACGCCGCCGAGTACATCACGGGCCAGTCGATCAACGTCACCGGCGGCGGCGTGATGCACTGAAGCGTCATCGCGGCGGTTCGGCGCGGGTCGCTCCCGAGGCGAGCAGGGCGTCGATCTCGGTCTCCCCGACGCCGGCCTCGCGCAGGACTTCGAGGCTGTGCTCGCCGAGTCGTGGGGGCAGGCGCCTGATGTCGCCGGGCGTCTTGCTGTAGGTGGCCGGGATGCCAGGCAAGCGCATCGTCCCTTCGCTCGGGTGCTCGACGATCTGCCAGAAACCGGTCGCCTCGAGCTGGGGGTCGCGGAGCAGCGTCTCCAGCGAGTTCACGATCATGGCCGGGATGTTGTGGCGGTCCAGCTCGGCGAGCCACTCAGCGTTCGTCCGCGTGCCCGCGATCATGCCCAGCTCCTCGTAGAGCACCTCGATGTGGCGGAGCCGCGTGCCGAACGTCTTGAAGCGCGCGTCGTGCAGGAGATCGTGCCGGCCGGTGAGGGTGAAGAAGTCGCGCCAGTTCTGGTCGGTGTAGGGCAGGATCGCCAGGTAGCCGTCCTTGGTCTTGAACGGGCGGCGGTAAGGGTTGAGGATGCGCCGGTAGCCGGCGCTTTCCAGGGGGGGCACGAACGTCTCGCCGTAGAGGTGTTCCACCATGACCCAGGCGACCAGGCTCTCGAACATCGGCACCTCGACCTCCTGGCCCTCGCCGGTGCGCGCCTTGTGATAGAGGGCGGCGAGCATCGCGGCGAGCACGGTCATGGAGCTGGTCTTGTCGGCGACGATGGTGGGCACGTACCGCGGCTCGCCGACGAGGGCCGACTGGAGCGAGGCGATCCCCGAGGCGGCCTGGATGATGTCGTCGTAGGCCGGCTTGTCGCCGTAGGGCCCGGCGGCCCGGAAGCCGTAGGTGGCGACGTAGACGAGACCGGGGTTGACGGCGCGGAACATCTCGTAAGACAGTCCCAGTCGCCGCGCCGCCTGCGGGCGGTAGTTGTGGAGCAGCACGTCGGCCCGCTCGGCGAGACGGAGCAGCACGCGCCGTGCGGATTCCTGCTTGAGGTCGAGCACGATCGACCGCTTGTTGCGGTTCACGGCGAGGTAGAAGGCGCCCATGCCGGGATGCCGCATGGGGCCGAGCTGACGGGTGGTGTCGCCCTCGGGCGGCTCCACCTTGATGACGTCGGCGCCGAGGTCGCCGAGCTGCTGGGCGGCCCAGGGGCCGAGCACGACCGTCGTGCAGTCGACGACACGGACACCGGCGAGCGGTCCGGGCATGGCGAGCATTCTAACTCGGAGGAGTCATGAACCAGCGACGCTCGCGCCGGTGCAGTCAGTGGCCGCAGGGATGCGGACGGCGTTCAGTCGAACGGGTTGCGTACGTCGAGGAAACGGAACTTTCGGAAGTCCGCGTCGTTGGTGTACAGCCGCCTTACACCGTGCTGTCGGAGAAGCGCGGCCAGATGCGCATCCGTGACCAGATTCCCGCGCACCACGAGGCCAGCCGTCACCTCGCGATAGACGTCCCAGAACCCTTCTTCTTCCGCGAGCAGCCGCACACGAGGCCGGCGGAGCAGCACCTCGAGATTCCGTACCGCCTCGTCGGGCGACAGGGGGTTCTCGAAGATCGCCGGGTGCGTGGCAATTCTGAGGTAGGCCATTGCGGTGATCCAAGCGAGGTAGACGATCTCGCTGCCCGAGACGGAGCTGTTCACAAACTCTCTTGCGCGGCCGTGGAAGGGGCTTGACGCATCGGAGGCGTACAGGAGGAGGTTGACGTCGATCGCGTAGCTCAGTGCCGGCGACCGCTGTCGGTGTCCCGATCGAGTGCCGCCTGGACAGCTTCCTTGTCGGCAAGATCGACGCGCGCGCGCATCGGCCGCGCGGTCCAGGCGAACGCGTCTTCCCCTATCCGCTCCGGCCGTCGCCCGCTGAGCGCGTGCGCCAAGAGCTCGGACATCAACTGGCCCAGCGGTTTCCTCTCGCGCTTCTGCAGCCGCTTGAGGTCACGCAGGACGGGGGCGTCGATGTTGACCGTGGTTCTCGGCATGGGCGATGACTGATGATAGTCATGAGCGCATCAGATGTCAACGA
>JBGPYK010000276.1:0-4350 GCA_041493245.1 Methylomirabilia bacterium
ATGCATGTCGCATCGACGCCGGGGCGTCCGCCGTGGGAGGTGACGGTCGAGCGCCTCGGGGATGACGCATGTGTCGTCCGCCTCGCCGGGAGCTGGCGGCTGCGGGATCACCTCCCGCGCGCGGCCGACGTCCTGAGGACGCCGGGATCCGCACCGGGTGTGCATCGTCTCACCTTCGAGACTAACCAGCTCGGGGCGTGGGACACCGGCCTGCTGACGTTCATCCGGCATCTGATCGACGAGAGCGCGCGGGCGGGCATCGAAGTCGATCACACGGGCCTGCCCGTGGAGGTCGAGCGGCTGCTCGCGCTCGCCTCCACCGTGCCCACGCACTTGATGGCGCCGGAGCCGGCCCGGCTGTCGTGGCTCGGCCGGGCCGGCATGGCCGCCATGGATACCGGGACGGCCGCCGTCGAAGTGCTCGCCTTCGTCGGTGAAGCGTGCGCCGCCTTCGCCGGCCTGTTCACCGGCAGGGTGAAGATCCGCTGGTCACCGTTCGGCCTCCTCCTCCACGAGGTGGGGGTCCGAGCCCTGCCCATCATCACCCTGGTCGGCACCCTGATCGGCCTCATCCTGGCTTTCGGCGCAGCGGTCCAGCTCCGGCAGCTCGGTGTGCAGATCTTCGTGGCGGACCTCGTGGGAATTTCCGTGTCCCAGGAGGTCGGCGCGCTGATCACGGCGATCATCCTCGCGGGGAGGACGGGCGCGGCCTTCGCGGCCCAGCTCGGCTCGATGCAGGTGAATGAGGAGATCGACGCGCTGACCACCGCGGGAATCCCTCCCGTGCAGTTCCTCGTCCTTCCCCGGATGCTGGCGCTCATCCTGATGACCCCGCTCCTCACGATCTATACCGACTTGTTCGGGATGGTGGGCGGCGGCCTCGTCGCCGTCACCGTGCTGGATCTCTCGCTCACCACGTACGTGACCAGGCTCATCCAAGTGGTCACGATGACCGACTTCCTCATGGGACTCGTCCGGGCGTCGGTCTTCGGTGTTCTGATCGCCCTGGCCGGTTGCCTGCGCGGGATGCAGTGTGGTCGGAGCGCCTCCGGCGTCGGGCTGGCGACCACCTCGGCGGTGGTGACGTCGATCGTCCTCACCATCATCGCGGACGGGCTGCTGAGCATGATCTTCAGCGCGCTCCGTCTCTGATGCCGTGATGGCCTCCGAGTCTCCCTTGTCCCCCGACCGGGACGTGCTGCCACGGATCGCGGTCGTCGATCTCGACATGGCGTACGGCGGGCTCGTGCTCCAGCGCAACCTCAGCTTCACGGTCCGGCGCGCAGAGATCTTCGTCGTCATGGGCGGGAGCGGCTGCGGCAAGAGCACCCTCTTGCGGCATCTGGTGGGCCTCAAGGCGCCGGCCCGCGGCGACGTCCTCTACGACGGGCAGAGCCTCTGGACCGTTGACCCGGCCGAGCGCGAGGACATGATGCGGCGGGTCGGCGTCGTCTATCAGAGCAACGCCCTCTGGAGCTCCCTGACCTTGTCCGAGAACGTGGCGCTGCTGCTCGAGGAGTTCACGGATCTGGGCGAGGGCGAGATCCGCGACGCCGCCGCCCTCAAGCTCGCCCTGGTCGGTCTCGCGGGCTTCGAAGACTACTACCCATCCGAGGTCAGCGGTGGCATGGCAAAGCGCGCGGCCCTGGCCCGGGCGCTGGCCCTCGATCCCGAGATCCTGTTCCTCGACGAGCCGTCGACCGGCCTCGATCCCATCAGCGCCCGGCTTCTGGACGACCTGATCCTCGACCTCCGCGACGGCCTCGGCACCACGGTCGTGGTCGTCACGCACGATCTGGCCAGCATCCAGGCGATCGGAGACAACTCGGTGTTCCTCGACTCGGAGACGAAGACGATGATGGCCCATGGAGACCCGAAGGCCCTGCTTGCCGATCCGCCGAATCCCAGGGTGCGGGCTTTTCTGCACCGCGAGTCGGTCTCCCGATGACGCAGACGCATCGATCGGGCCGCGGTTCAGCGCATGACATCGGGGGTGCGAAATGAGCAGCCGGGTGAGGGTGCATCCGGTGGCCATCGGCGCCTTTGCGGCTGGGGCGGTCGCGCTCGCGATCGCCGCCCTGTTCGTCTTCGGCGCCAACAAGGTGTTCGCGCGGAAGTTCCCGATCGTCATGTTCTTCGACGAGAACGTGAATGGTCTCACCGTCGGTGCTCCGGTGTCCTACCGCGGGCTGAGGCTCGGCCAGGTGACCGAGATCCACAGCCCGGTCGGCACCGCGCGGATCGCCGTGGTCGCCACGCTGGAGCGGGGCCCGCTGCTCACGCGGCGGAGCGCCGCCGGCGTCAGCGCCGATCAGATGCGGCAGACCTTGGAGGAAGCGATCACGCAGGGCCTTCGCGCCCAGCTTGCCCTGCAGAGCTTTCTGACCGGCCAGCTCTACGTGAGCCTGGTCTTGCGCCCGGACACCCCCGCATCGCTCGCCGGGCTCGACACCGGGGCGCTCGAGATTCCCACCATCCCGACGATCATGTCGCAGCTCGAGGCGGGTCTCGGGAAGGTGCCATTGGTCCACCTGCCCAAGCACCTCTACGACACGCTGGAGGGCAGCGCCAGGCTGCTCCAGGCTCCGGAGCTCGCGAAGATGCTCGAAGCGGTGGGGCCCCTTCTCGCCGACGCACAGACATTGCTGCGACGGCTCGACGGCGAGGTCGGCCCGCTCCTCGCGTCGCTCAAGGGGACCTCCGAGACGGCCCGCACGTCCATGGAGGACGTTACGCGGCAGCTCGATCGCGTCGTGTCCGGGCTGCAGCCGGAGGCCAGTCGGCTGATCACGTCGCTCACGGAGACGTCCGACACGGCCCGGGGAGCGGTCAAGGAACTGTCGGGCGACCTGCAGAAGACACTTGCCCAGCTCGGGCCGGAGCTGGCCGCGCTCGCCGTTAAACTCAAGGACGTGTCCGACACGGCTCGGAACACGCTGGAGAAGGCCCAGGTGACGCTCCAAGACGTGGACGGCGCGCTGAGCGGGGACTTGCCCCTCGGTTACCAGTTGAAGCAGGCACTTCAGGAATTGGCCGCTGCCGCGAGGTCCCTCCGGACGCTTGCCGACTACCTCGAGCGGAACCCCGAGAGTTTGCTCTTGGGCAAGCCGCGCGCGCAGGGCGAGCGATGATCGCCCGGTCCGGCCGCGGCCGTGGGATGCTCTTCCCGATCGCGGTGCTGATCGGACTCACGCTCTGCACCGGGTGCATCGGGCACAGCGCCCCGCCGCGGTTCTACGTGCTGACCGACGTCCCGCGTTCAACCGTGGCGGCGCCGTCGGCGGAGCCGGGGCGGGGGCCGGCGGTCGGCGTTGGGCCCGTCGCACTTCCCGGCTATCTCGACCGGACCCAGATCGTGACCCGTCGCGGCGCACAGATGGAGGTGGCAGAGTTCGATCGGTGGGGCGAGCCCCTGAGCGAAGGCGTGCCGCGGGCGATCGCCGCCTACCTGGCGGCGCTCCTCCAGACCGAGCGCATCGTCGTCTTCCCGTGGCCCGGAGCCAGGACCATCGAGCATCAGGTCGTGATCGACGTGACCCGCTTCGACGGAGTGGTGGGGGGCGACGTCCTGCTGGAAGCGCGTTGGCGCGTCCTCGGGCAAGACCGGAAAGAGCTCGTGCTTCGGTACTCGGCGGTGCGCGAGGCGACGGGAGAGTCCGGATATCTGGCCCTCGTCGCCGCGATGAGCCGCTCAGTCGGGGCGCTCAGCCGGGAGATCGCCGACTCGGTCAAGATGCTGCGGGCGCAGCCAGCACGGTGACACGGAGGCGGGTACCCGGCGTCGTCGCCGCCCTCCTCGCCGCCGGCGGCCTCCTCACCGCCACGGCCGTCCCCGCCGTCGAGTGGGAGAAGCTCTCGGACAAGGATGGCGCGCTCGTCGAGCGCCGCGTGGTCCCCGGTTCGCGCATCGGCGAGATCCGGGTGACGGCGCACAGCCCGCTGGCGCCCGCCGCCGTCTTCGAGACGATCTGGAAGTACCAGGAGTACCCGGAGTTCGTCCCGTTCCTCAAGCGGCTCAAGCTTCTCTCGGACACGGGAGACGAGCGCGTCGCCTACGAGCAGCTCGCGCTGCCCTTCGTGAGGGATCGCGACTACACCATCCGGTTCCGCAGGCGTGTGGACCCGGCGACCCATCGCTACGAGATCTTCATCGAGAGCGCGAATGACGCAGGCCCGCCGCCCGACGGCAGCCACGTGCGCGTGACGAACATCCGGGGAGGTTGGACCACCGAACCCGGACCCGACGGCAAGGGGTCCCTGGTCCGCTACGAGATGAAGAGCGACCCCGCCGGGAGGATCCCCGCCTGGCTGGCGGACCGTACGATGCGCCACGCTGCCGCCGATCTCGTG
>JBGPYK010000623.1:0-2020 GCA_041493245.1 Methylomirabilia bacterium
GACCCGGCGGGCCGGCGTGCCCTCGTGGTCGTAGCGGTAGTGACCGTAGCCGGGCAGCGCCGGGTCGGAGTACGCCGTGACGAGCGGCGAGGCGACGCGCTGGCCGATCTGGTGGTCGTCGAGGGCGCGGAGCAGCCAGGATCGTCCGGCATAGGCCGTCTCCATCTTGAGCGCCCGGTCCAGCTCGACGGGGTGGCCGACGATCTCGTGGCTGACCAGTGTGTTGTAGTGCGGATCGGTGACCACGACGACCTCGCCCTCCGACGAGGGCAGGGGCGGCGCCTCGCACAGCTCGACGGCCTCCCGGGCCAGCGCGAGCGCAAAGTCAGCGAACGGCGGGAAGGCCATCAGCGGTTCGTCGACGCCGTCGAGCAGGACCTCCCAGCCGCGCTGGTGGCCCATGGCGTCGCTCAGCTCCTGGCTCGTCGCCTCCGACACGGCGACCACCGAGCAGTAGCCGTGGGTCAGCGCGAAGCTCTGGTCGATGAGCGCGCCGTCCGTCGAGGCGAACAGCTCCCGCGAGAGCTGCGTCAGCGTGGCGACGTAGTTGTGCTTGACCCTCATGTCGGTCGCCGCCACGCGGCGTGAGACGTCGGTCGTGTACCGGACCATCTCCGCGAGATCCATCGTCCGGGGATCGACGCGGAACACGGCGGGTACGGTGTCCTCCCGGACGTCGACCGGGTGGAGCACCGTGTCGGCGAGCGATGCGCCGAGACTTCCGAACTTCTCGCGCGCGTCGGCTTTCATTTCGGCGTTGACGGTGGCACGCCGGTAGGCGCGCTCGAGGGCGTCCGCGATCACGCGCTCGAGGCCGTTCACCTCCGCCGCGCCGAGCGTGAGGCCCACCCAGCCGGGCGCGACGGCGCGGTCGCCGGCGAGCACGCGGGCGCCGAGCGTGAAGCCGTAGTCGTCGCCGGAGGACTTGCTGGAACCGTTCTCCGCGGCGGCGAACCGGGCCTCGACGATCTCGATCCTGAGGTCGGCGTAGCGAAGGTAGGCCAGCCGCCGGGCGGCGTCCCGCAGGAGGTCCCGAGCCCGATCCCTGATGCCGTCGATGACGTCGATACCGAGCCGCGTCATCAGAACGGCTCCACGAGCACGCGCTCGCCCGCGGCCACGTCGCCGCGTTCCTCCTCGAGCACGATTAGGCAGTTGCCCGTCACCATCGAGCTGAGGATACCCGATCCCTGGGGACCCGTCGTCCGCACTTCCCAGGACCCACCGCGGAACTCGACGACGCCGCGCTTGAACTCGCGGCGTCCCGGCTTCTTGCGCATCGGCTCCGCGGCGTGCGCCTCCCACGTTTCGGGAAAGATCCGGTGGCGGCCGGCCAGCTTGAACAGCGCGGGACGCACGAACAGCATGAACGTGAGCATCGAAGCGACCGGGTTGCCGGGCAGGCCGAAGAAGTGGGCGCTGCCGATGCGCCCGACCGCGAGCGGGCGTCCCGGCTGCATCGCGACCTGCCAGAAGTCGATCCCGCCGATCTCGCCCAGGACGTCCTTCACGAGGTCGTAGAGGCCGACGGAGACGCCCCCCGAGGTGATGACGACGTCGGCCTCCTCGCCGGCCTCGAGGAGCCGGGCACGGAGGACGTCGCGCTCGTCGGGAACGATACCGAGGTCGATCACCTCACCGCCGCACTGGCTCACCAACCCGCGCAGCGTGGACCGGTTGGAGTCGTAGATCTGGCCGGCGGCGCGCGGCCGTCCCGGCTCCGCCACCTCGTCGCCGGTCGAGAGCAGGGCCACGCGCGGCCGCTGGGAGACGAACACTTGCCGCTGGCCGAGCGACGCGATGACGCCGATCTCCTGTGGCCGCAGCACCGACCCGGCGCCGACCACGACGGTCCCCGCACGCACGTCCTCCCCACGCATGCGGACGTTGGTGCCCTTGACGAGGTCCGTCGGCACCGTCACGCGGTCGTCCGCGCGGACGACCAGCTCTTGCGGACACACGGTATCGCCACCGGCCGGCATGGGAGCGCCGGTCATGATGCGCAGGGTCTCCCCCCGGC
>JBGPYK010000117.1:0-6879 GCA_041493245.1 Methylomirabilia bacterium
GAGCGCGGCGTCGTCGACGGGTTCTGGGCCAACGCGCTCGGCAGCGAGACCGCGGTGCGGCGCGGCGTCGGCAAGATCGTGGTCGACGTCCGGCGGGGTGACGGCCCGCCCGGGGCGGGGCAGTACACCTTTGCCGGGCTCTCGACGACCGACGCGCTGATCGCCCGCGAGCCCGAGCGCGTGGCCGCGGCCGTGCGGGCGATCGTGCGCGCCCAGGGCCTTCTCAAGAGGGATCCCGCGCGCGCCACCGAGGTCGGCCGGCGGCGCTTCCCGCCGGCGGCCGCGGAGCTGATCGCCGCGGTCGTCGAGCGCGATCTCCCGTTTTACGACCCCGTCATTTCGGATGCGTCGGTGGCGGCCATGAACGGGTTCGCGCAGGCGATCGGCCTGCTCGCGGGGCCGGTCGCCTACGACGAGGTGGTCGCGACCCATTTCCGCGGTCTGTGGTCTCCTACGTCTTGAGAGACATCGTTGGCTGAAGAGGACGATGCGTGGATCGAGGCATCGGATGTCATTCCGATGTTTCCAACGTTGGTCTGGAAGGTTCAGCTCAAGGCGCCGTTACACGAACCGATGGACGCGAAGATCCTCGCCGCGCTCGAACGAATGAGACACGACGGGCCGGAGCTTGTCCCCGGGCAGGGGTGGCAATCGCCGCACACACTCCATGAGCTCGAAGAATTTCGTGATCTCGTCGCGTGCGTCAACAAGGCGGTGACGAGCGTTCTCCGATTCCTGAGGATTGGTCATGACGCATTCGAGATGACCGGCTGTTGGGCCAATGTCCTGACCCAGGGCGCGACCCACAAGGCCCATAGCCACCCCAATAACTTCTTGAGCGGCGTGTATTACGTCCGCACCCACGCGGGCGCCGAGACGATCAACTTTCATGATCCGAGAAGTCAGACCGCGATCATCCGACCTCCGGTCGAAGAACTCACGGCCGAGAACACCGATCAGGTCGTGGTGAGAGTCACGAATGGCACGCTGCTCATTTTCCCGGCCTACCTGCAGCACTCCGTGGACAAGAACACGAGCGAGAAGGAAAGGCTCAGTATCAGCTTCAACATCATGTTCTCGTCATTCACGGAAACCCTGAGCCGACCGCTGTGGTGAGCGGGTAACGATCCGCCTAATTTTGCGCTCGATCGCCGATCTGCTCCACGCTACACGGTCTTCCAGAAACGAAGGGGCCGACGGATCCCAGGTGGTCCAGATCGTCCCTTTGTAGCCGGGATCAACGCGTAGCGTGAGTCAGCCCGGATGGGTGTTCCGTCCATCGTCTGTTGCGTCCATCGTCTTGACAGGGAGGGTGGGCGGCCGTATGGTTCCGAAAGCCCGTTTCTCTGAGCGAAAGGAACCAGATGAGCGCTTCTCAGTACACGCTCCACGCGCTGGACCGGGGCCTCGCCGTCCTCGAAGAGCTGGCTGCCGCCACCGATGATCGGAGCCTCACGGAGCTGAGCCAGCGCCTGTGCGTGTCGCAGACGGTTGTCTTCCGAATCCTCAAGACGCTCGAGACGCCTGGGTATGTGCAGCAGGACCCGGTCACCAAGCGCTACCGGCTCGGCCTCCGCGCCTGGGAGATCGGGGCCAGGGCCGTGGCCCGCACGGGCCTCACCGACGTGGCACGCCCGGTGCTCCGGTGGCTGACCGACGTGACGGGTGAAACCTCCGGCCTCGCCGTCGTTCGCGATACCGACGTTCTGTACATGGACATGGTCGAGGGCTCCGAGCCCCTCCGCGTCTACGCCGAGGTGGGCTCGCGGGCGCCGATCTATGCCACGGCCACCGGGAAGGCGATGCTGGCGTACCGGGAACCGGCGCTGCTCGAGCGCGTGCTGGCGGCCGGGATGAAGCGCCTCACCGCGACCACGATCACGCGCGCCTCCGAGCTGCGGCGGCGCCTCGCCGCGGTCAGAAGCAGCAGCCTCTCGGTCAATCACGGCGAGCGACGCGCCGATATCTCAGCGGTGGCCGCGCCGATCTTCGGGAGAAGCGGCGAGTGCGTGGCGGCGGTCACTGTGTCCGGCCCCACGACCCGGTTCCACGGCGACAACCTCGACACGCTCAAGCGACACGTGCAGAAGGCGGCCCGGGAGATCTCGGGAGCGCTCGGCTCTCCGGGGCACGTCTCCGAGCGGTCGCGCCACGACGTGCTTATCCCGCTGTTGCCTATCGACCATCGCCACGATCTTGGCCGAGACGCTCGAGGCCGCAGGGCCCCCGCGAAGGGATGAGGCATGGCGGTGGTGACGCGTCCGCGTCGTCGGTCGTGGATGTCCAGGGACGTCGTCGTCAGCACGGTGACCGTGGTCGCGCTCGTTACCGTGTGGACCGTCGTCACCACGGTGTTTCGCGTCTCGCCGCTGATCCTGCCCTCGCCGAAGGCGATGGGCGACGAGCTGGGGGTGTTGCTCGGCGTCGGGTACGCCGGCAAGCCGCTCTACCTCCACGTTGCGGCCAGCCTCTTTCGAAGCCTGACGGGCCTCGTGACGGGGATCGTCCTCGCCGTTCCCATCGGTCTGGCCATGGGCTACAACCGCACGGTCAGCGCGGCCCTGGTGCCGGTCTTCGGATTCTTCCGCCCGATCCCGCCCATCGCGTTCATCCCGCTCATGATCCTCTGGTTCGGCATCGGCGAGCTGAGCAAGATCCTGTTGATCTTCGCCGCGTCGTTCAACTACACCGTGCTCAACAGCGCGGCGGGGATGCGCGCGGTGCCCGAGCAGCTCATCCGCAAGGGCCGCAACCTCGGGCTCACGCAGTGGCAGCTCTTCACCAGCGTGATGCTGCCCGCCGCCATGCCGCACATCTTCACGGGCATCAAGACCTCGACGGCGGTGAGCTGGGCCATCGTGGTGGCCGCCGAGCTCATCGCCGCCCAGGAGGGGCTGGGCTTCATCATCCAGGACGCCGGCACGTTCTTCCGGATCACCGACGTCTTCTTCGGGATTCTCATCATCGGCCTCATCGGGGTGAGCCTGGAGCTCGTGATCTCGCTCATCGAGCGGCGCACGCTGCACTGGCAGGGAAAGTGAGTGCGGTCCCATGGGCAAGATCGTCGTCCGCGAGGTCTCCAAGACGTTCGGCTCGGCCAGCCGCCACGGCAACGAAGTGCAGGCGCTGGACCGGGTGAGCCTGGAGATCGCCGACCAGGAGGTCGTGTGCCTGGTCGGCCCGAGCGGCTGCGGCAAGTCGACGCTCCTGAACATGCTCGCGGGCTTCGACGCCCCCAGCGCCGGCGAGGTGCGGGTCGGCAACGTCGAGGTGCGCGACGCCGGGCCCGACCGCATCGTGGTCTTCCAGACGCCGGCGCTCTTTCCCTGGATGACCGTGCGCGACAACATCGCCTTCGGACCGCGCAAGCGCGGTATGCCGGCGCGCCAGTGCCTCGAGGACACCGCGCGCTACATGCACGCCATGGGACTCGACGACTTCGCCGGGCATTATCCCTACCAGCTCTCCGGCGGCATGCGCCAGCGCGCGCAGATCGCCAGCGCGCTGGTGAACCGTCCGGACGTGCTCCTCATGGACGAGCCGTTCGTGGCCCTCGACTTCCAGACCCGGCTCGGCATGCAGGAGCTTCTGCTCCAGATCTGGGACGAGTTCCATCCCACCATCCTGTTCATCACCCACGACGTGGAGGAGGCGGTGTTCCTCGCCGACCGGCTCTACGTCATGACCCGGCGGCCGGGACGCGTCAAGGAGGAAATCGCTGTCCCGTTCCCCAAACCGCGCACGTTCGACATCGTGACCACCCCGACCTTCGTGGCCATCAAGGAGCGCGTTCTTCACCTGATCCGCGAGGAGCTGACGACGACGCATACCCGCGGATCCATCCCCGGGAGGACCCGGTCATGAAGCGAGACAGCATCATCGACTGCGACGGACACCTGCTGGAGCCGCACGACCTCTGGGAGCGCTACATTCCGGGCGCGCTGCGTGCGAAGGCGCCCCGGCTCGTCAAGGACCGCCGAGGCGGCATCCGCATCGCGATGGAGGGCCGCCTCTATCCACAACCCGAGGGGAAGGGCAAGGGTTTCCCGGGACTGCCGGAGGCCTGGTACGGGATCGACGACAAGGGGCGCGTGCAGTCGCACGAGATCGTCCGGCCCCAGTCGCGGCTCAAGGCCATGGACACCGACGGCATCGACGTCGCCGTGCCGTTCCCCACGCTCGGGCTCTACACCGTGGACGCGCGCGACCCGGAGCTGAATGCGGCGGTCTGCCGCGCGTACAACGACTGGCTGCACACGGAATACCTTGCCGCGGACCGCGCGCGCCTCATCGGGATCGGCATGGTCACGCTGCGCGACGTGCAGGCCGCCGTGGCGGAGCTGCGCCGCTGCGTGACCGAGCTCGGCTTCAAGGGCGTCTACCTGCGGCCGAACCCGGTCGGCGACCGGAACCTGGAGGACCCCGCCCACGATCCGTTCTGGGCGGAGGCCGAGCGGCTCGGCGTGCCCGTCATGTTCCACGAGGGCACGGACGGCCAGCTGCCCACGGCCGGGCTCGACCGCTACGACAACTTCTTCATGACCCACATGATCTCGCACCCCTTCGAGCAGATGCTGGCAGCGCTGTCGATGATCGCGGGCGGCGTGCTCGAGCGCTTCCCGCAGCTGAAGGTCGCCTTCCTCGAATCCGGATGCGCCTGGCTGCCCTTCTGGCTGCACCGCATGCACGAGCACTGGGAGAAGCGCGCGCAGGAGGTGCCGTGGCTGAAGAACGACCCGGTGGCCGTGTTCCGCCGGCAGTGCATCATTTCGTGTGACCCGGACGAGGCCACCATCCCCGCCGTGGTCGACTACATCGGCGAGGACTACGTGTGCTGGGCCTCGGACTACCCACACTGGGACGCGATCTTCCCCGGGGCGGTCGAGGAGCTGCGCAAGCACATGAGCGGGCTCGGCGAAAACGCCCAGCGCAAGATCCTCGGCGAGAACGCCCGACGCTTTCTCGCCCTCGACGGGCGCGCCGCCTGATCCTCACCCACTGACACCCGGGGCCGGCGCGCGCGTCGGCCCCGGGCGTCGACATCCTGTCGGCTCACGGGAGGGAACGCGATGCTTGAGATCTCGACGCGCCGCACGTTCGTCGCCGTCGCCCTCGTGATCGTGCTGATCGTGACCGCGGTTCTCCCACTCGGCGGTGCGAGCGCCCAGCAGACGGCGCCGCTGCCCATCAAGATCGGCTACCAGGCCGTCGCCTCCTGGCTGCTGTTCGGAGCGCGCAGCCTGAAGCTGTACGAGAAGGCGGGTCTGGCGCCGACCTTCGTGAAGTTTACGGCAGGCGCGCCCATGATCGCCGCTGCGCAGAGCCAGAGCATCGACGTGGCCATGGTGGGGACGGTGCCGTTCCTGGCCGGGATCGCCTCCGGCGTGGACTGGGTCTATATCGGCGTCGACAACGAGTACCCGCGCGCCGTGGGGTTCGTGGCCCGCAAGGACAGCGGCGTCGGGTCGCTGGCCGACCTGAGCGGCAAGACCATTGGGTTCTTCCGGGGCTCCACCTCCCACTACGCGGTGCTGACCGTCCTCAAGCGCCAGGGCATCGCCACGAATCAGGTCAAGCTCCTACAGCTCGAACCCGCGCAGCAGGTCGCGGCGATGATGAATCGCCAGATCGACGTCGCGGCGACGTGGGAGCCGTGGATGCAGAAGATGGTCCACCAGGCCGACGGCAAGATCGTCGCTCGCGAGGCCGACATCGGGCTGTACACCGGCCTCGGTGTCTGGGCCGTCCGCAGCTCCTGGCTCAAGGCCAATCCCGAGACGGCCCGGCGCTACCTGCGGGCCCTGGTCATGGCCTACGACGCGCTGGAGAAGGATCCCTCGCCGGCGATCAACGCGGTGATGCAGGAGATGGGGATTCCCGAGGAGTGGGCGCGGGCCATCTTCAAGGAAGCCGGGCTGCCCGCGATCTACAGGCAGGCCGATCCCGGCTATCGCTACTCCGCCGCCAAGGACAGCCCGCTGCAGGCGAGCCTCGCCGATCTCGCGAAGTTCCTGTTCGAGGAGAAGGTGCTCCTGAAGCACGTGGACGTGAGCGGGCTCGTGCAAGGCGCGGCGATGGCCGAGGTGCTCGCCGCGCATAAGAAGAAATGAGGACGGCGGCATGAGCTGGAATGGCGAGATTGTCATCGACCTGGACTCGCACATCGTCGAGCGAGCGGACCGCTTCTACGGGGAGTACATTGACCCGGCCTACCGGGAAGACTATGCGCGGCTGTGGGACGTGCGGGTGGCTCCCCTGGTACCTCCGGCGGCTCGACGAGGCGTGGGAGAAGTTCGGCCCGGGGTCCGAGATCCAGATCTCGCAACTCCCCAGCCAGTACCTCTTTCGCCAGTGCTCCATCGCGACGGACGCCGACGAGAAGCCGCTGCGGCAGGTGGTGGAGGCGATCGGCGACGACAACATCGTGGTCTCCACGGACTACCCCCACTCCGACGGGCTTTTCCCGGTGGCCATCGAGGAGTTCGTGCATCTCGAAGGCGTCTCCGACAAGACCAAGGCCAAGGCCAAGATCCTCTGGGATAACTGCGCCCGGCTCTACAACCTGATGGGGACGAAGTAGGGCGGCAACGACCTCGGAGAAGGAGGACGGACGTGAGCTGGAACGGCTACCCGGTGATCGACCTGGACTCGCACATCGTGGAACGAGCGGACCGCTTTTATCGCGACTACCTCGATCCCGCCTACCACGACGCCTATCAACAACTGTGTGACGGCCTGGCCAAGCAGGCGGAGGCCGGCGACGCGTACTCCCTCTTCGGCAGCCGCACCTCGGTGATCGAGCCCATCGATACCGGCCGGCCCCTCGGCGTCCGCGACACCTTCGGTCTCACCCGGCGGTCCAGCATGGAAGGAGGCCGC
>JBGPYK010000031.1:0-12735 GCA_041493245.1 Methylomirabilia bacterium
CCTCGAATCCGCCGAGCTTCGTCAGCTCGACCATCTCGGCCACGCGCTCGCGGATCTTCGCCTCGGGCCAGCGGGCCACGCGCAGCCCGAAGGCGATGTTCTCGCCGACGGTCATCGTGGGGAACAGCGCGTAGGACTGGAAGACGATACCGACGTCGCGCTTGCGCGGCGGCACGTCGTTGACCACGCGGCCGCCGAAGGCGATCTCGCCGGCGTCGGGGCGCTCGAAGCCGGCGATCATCCTGAGCGTCGTCGTCTTGCCGCACCCGGAGCCGCCGACGACGGACACGAGCTCTCCCTGGCGGATGTCCAGGGAGAGCGCGTCCACGGCCACCGCGGCTCCGAAGCGCTTGCTGACGCCGCGGAGAGAAATGTTCACGTTACTTCGCGAATTTCTCCAGCCACTTCTTCACGAGGCGGTCCTTGTCCTCGGCGGCCTTGACGAAGTCGAGGTTGATGAGGTTCATGTCCGAGATCTTCTGGCCGCTCACGGGAACGTCGGGCCGCGTGATGCCGGCGCCGCGCCAGCCGGCGTAGGCCGTCATCGCCGACTTCGAGACCGCCCAGTCCAGAAAGCGCTTGGCGTTCTGTGGATTCCGGGATCCCTTGACGAGCGCGTTGCCCTCGAAGGTCCACGCCACGCCGTCGGACGGAAAGGTGACGTCGATGGCTGCGCCCTGCTTCTTGGCCACCTCCACTTCGTACGCGAGCGCGACGCCGATCGGCGTCTCCCCCGACGCCGCCATGCGCCCGGGAGCCCCTCCCGACTTGGTCACCTGCGACAGGTTCTTGTCGAGCGCCGTGTAGTACGCGAACGCCTGATCCTCACCCAGCCGGCTCACATGGCTGGCGAGCAGGAGATAGGCCGTGCCCGAGGTCGACGGGTTCGACATGACGATGTGCCCTTTGTAACGGGGCTCGAGCAGATCCCCCCAGGTCTTCGGCGGGGTCAGCTTCAGCTCGGCCATCTTCTTCTGGTTAGTCGCGAAGGCCACGGTCAGCAACGTCACCCCCTGCCAGGCGTTCTCGGGGTGTTTGAAGCGGGCCGGGATCACGCTGGAGTCCTTGGCCGCGTACGGGTCGAGCAGCCCCTTCTTCGCCCCGCCCGTCAGGTAGTCGTTGAAGACGCCCCACACGACGTCGGCCTGCGGGTTGGCGCGCTCAGCCTCGACACGCGCCATGATCGGTCCCGTCGACCCGCGGATGTAGGACGCCTTGGCGGCCAGGTCGGGCAGGTCCTTCCGGAACTGTTCCCAGAAGTCCTTCAGCTCGTTCTCCTCGTACGCCGTGTAGATGACGAGTTTTTCCTCGGCCGCCGAAACCGGGGACGGCGCGCCCGACAGCACCAGCACCACCGCGAGCAGGAACATCAGCGTTCGACGCATCAGCCTTCTCCTTTCGCTACTTCGATCATTGAAGGGCTCGGCTCGCCGCCCCGGGGACGGCTCACCTCGCACTGCGTCAAGTTTTCAGAATCGCGACGCGGTCCCCTCCGATGAGCGCGCGGAGGAGGAGCACGGCGCCGATGACGATGACGAGGATGATCGTGCCCAGGGCGCAGGCGACCCCCGGGTAGCCGTTCTCGACCTGGGCGAGGATCGCCACCGAGCCGAGGTTGAAGCCGGGATAAATGAGGAAGATCACCGCGCTCACCGTGACCATTCCGTTGATGAAGAAGTAGACGAAGATGGAAAAGGCCGTGCCCGTGAGGAGGGGCAGGACGACGCGCGCGAACGTGCGGACGCTGCCGGCCCCGAGGCTGACCGCGGCCTCCTCGATGGCCGGGTCGATCTGCTTCAGCGCGTTGATCGCCGCCAGCACGGCGACGGGAAACTTCCAGAAGACGACGCTCGTCACGAGGATCCAGATCGTGCCCGTCAGAAGCACCGGCGGCACGTTGAAGGCCAGGATGTAGCCCACGCCGATGACGGTCCCCGGCAGCGCCGCGGGCAGGAGGCTGAGGGACTCGATCGTCCGGGCGGCGGTGGCGCCCAGGGCCGCGCGCTTGCGCTCGACCACGTAGGCGGTCACGAGCGCCAGCGCCGTGCCGAGCACGCCGGCGACCAGCGCCAGCTTGACGCTGTTCCAGATCGGCCACGCGCCCTCGGCCGTCGACCGGAAGCCGTAGTGCGCGAGCGAGAGCGACCAGTCGCTGCCCCACAGCCGCACGAAGGAGCCCAGGGGGATGAGCCCGTAGATCGTTCCGATGAAGAGCGCGATGCCCCCGGACAGGGCGAAGAGCGGCCAGCGGACGAGGCCGGGCGTGGGCCGGAGCGCGGTCCGCGCCGCGGCCGACACCGTGACGTAGGACCCCGAGCCCACCCAGGCGGCGTTCGCGACGTAGGCGACCAGGCACGGCACGACGAGGACGACGCTCATCGTGGCCGCCGCGGCGAAGTCGTTCATCCCGATGACCTGGGCGTAGATCTCGGTGGCGAGCACGTTGTAGCGCCCGCCGACCAGGATCGGGTTGCCGAAGTCGGTCATGCAGAGGATGAAGACGATGAGCGCGGCCGAGGCCAGCCCCGGCCGCGCCAGCGACAGCGTCACGCGACGGAGCGTGGTGCCGAAGCCGGCGCCCAGGTTCTCCGCGGCTTCTTCGAGCGAAGTGTCGATGTTGGCGAGCACGTTCGCCAGCAGGATGTAGGCCTGGGGGAGAAACGTGAAGACCTGGGCCATGACGATGCCGTGGACGCCGTAGATCGACCAGTCGAGCCCGAGCCCGTGCGTCACCACGCCGTTGCGGCCGAAGAGCAGGATGAAGGCGAGCGAGACGAGGAAGGGGGGCGAAATCAGGGGCAGGAGGCTCATGAGCGAGACAAAGCGCTTGCCGGGCACGGTCGTCCGGGTCACGGAGTACGCGAGGACGAGGGCGAGGACCACGGTGATGGCCGTCGACACGACGGAGACGAGCAGGCTGTTCAGAAGGATCTTGAACAGACGCCAGGTGCTGAAGAACTCCCGGTAGTGGGCGAGCGTGATCCCGTCGGGGCCCGCGAGGCTCAGCGCGAGCACCCGGACCACGGGCCAGACGACGAAGGTCAGGAGCAGGAGCAGGACGGCGCCGCCCGACGCCAGCGCCACGAGGTCGGCGTGGCGCAACCGGGAGAGCAGGAGCGGAGGCGCCGGGATCGGCTGCGTCGTTGGCGTCACACGTGCTCAGCCGGCGGTGAAGCCGCCGTCGACGACCAGTTCGGCGCCCGTCATGTACGAGGCGTCGTCGCTGGCGAGGAACAGCGCGACGCTGGCGATCTCCCGCGGCTGGGCGATCCGGCCGAGGGGAATGCCGGTCTCGAACTCCTTCCGGACGGCGTCGTTCAGGTACGGCGACTGCAGCGGCGTGTCCACGACCCCGGGGTGGATGATGTTGCAGCGGATGCGGTCCTTCGCGAACTGGATGGCCAGCGATTTGGTCAGCGAAATGAGGCCGCCCTTGGCCGCCGTGTACGCGTCCTGGGCCCGCGTGAAGCCGACCAGCGCGGACACGGAACCCATGATGATCACCGACCCGCCGCCCGACTGCCTCAGATGTGGGATCCCGTGCTTGGTCACCCAGAAGACGGATTTGAGGTTGATGGCGATGACCCGGTCCCACCACTTCTCATCCGTCTCGAGCACGGAGCGGTCACGGTCCTTCCACAGCACGCCGGCGTTGCAATACAGCACGTGGAGCGCGCCGAAGCGCCGCACACCCTCGCCGACCATCCGCTCCACGTCGGCCTCGAGCGCGACGTCACCGGCGACGGCCAGGGCTTCCCCGCCCGCCGCCTCGACCAACCGCACGGTCTCGCGCGCCGCCGCATCGTCGATGTCACCGAGGACGACGCGCGCGCCCTCGCGCGCGAATAGCACCGCCGCCTCCCGCCCAATCCCCATCCCCCCGCCCGTGATCAGCGCGACCTTCCCCTTCAACCGCTCACCCATTACGGCGGTACTCGAGGCGGATGAAAACGGCCCATCTGCGTCGTTGGCTCCTCGCTCCTCCCTGCGACGTGGCAGGGCCACGCCTCAGTCGTCGCTCGTCGCCGCCTAGCATCTGGACCGTTTTGATCCGCCTGCTAGATTCTTTCGAAATTACGCATCAGTTCCCAATCCGTCACGGCCTGATCGAATGCGTGTTGCTCGAGGCGCGCATGGTGCAGATAGTGGTCGACGACCCGGTCGCCGAACGCCGCCCGCGCGACCTTGGAGCGTTCCAGCTCGGCGATGGCCTCGCGCAGGGTCTTCGGGACCTGCGGCAGCGTCGCGTCCGCGTAGGCGTTGCCCTCGTAGAGCTTCGGCGCCTTCAGCGTGCCGGCGAGGCCGTGCAGCCCGGCGGCGATCGTCGCCGCGAAGGCGAGGTACGGGTTGGCGTCGGCGCCCGGGATGCGGTTCTCCACGCGCAGCCCGCGCCCCTCGCCGCAGATCCGGAAGCCGCACGTGCGGTTGTCCCAGCCCGCCGCCACGCGCGTGGGTGCGAACGAGCCCGACTGATAGCGTTTGTAGGAGTTGACGGTGGGCGCGTAGAAGTACGCCAGCTCGCGCGCCATGGCCATCTGCCCCGCCAGCCACCGGCCGAACAGCGGCGTCAGGGGCGGGCGCGCCCCGTGGCCGCGCGCGGGCGGCGCGAAGAGAGGCTTCTTCCCGCCGCGGTCCCACAGCGACGAGTGCACGTGGAACGACGACCCGGCGGCGCCCGCGTCGTACTTCGCCATGAAGGTGAGCGAACAGCCTTGCAGGTGAGCGATCTCCTTGGCGCCGTGCTTGTAGAGCACCGTACGGTCGGCCATCTCGAGCGCCTCGGCGTACCGGAGATTGATCTCCTCCTGGCCGCGCCCCCACTCTCCCTTGGAGGTCTCCACCGGCACGTCGGCGGCCTCCATGCCGTTCCGGATCGCGCGGATGAGCGGCTCCTCCTTCGTCGTCTGGAGGATGTGGTAGTCCTCGAGGTAACCCGACGCGGGCGTGAGCCCGTGGTAGCGCTTGGCCCGCGCCTCTTCGAACGACTCGCGAAAGCCGTACAGCTCCAGCTCCGCCGCCGTCTTGACCACGTAGCCGCGCGCCGCCGCGCGCTCGATCTGTCGCTTGAGGATCCAGCGCGGCGCCTCCTCGATGGGCGCGCCGTCTTCGCTGTAGACGTCGCAGACGACGAGCGCGGTCTTGGGCAGCCACGGGATGAGCCTCAACGTCGCGAAGTCGGGCACGAGCTTCATGTCGCCGTACCCGCGCTCCCACGAGGTGAGGGTGAAGCCGGGCAGCGGCTCCATCTCCATATCCACGGTGAAGAGGTAGATGCAGGCATGCACGCCCTCCTCGACGACGGACTCGAGGAAGTGGCGGCCGACGACGCGCTTGCCCATGAGCCGGGCGAAGCCGTCGGGGAAGACGGTCAGCACCGTGTCGACCTCGCCCTTGCGAATGCGCTGCGTGAGGGACGGGAGATCGAGCCGGCCCGGCATGCGCGGATAGTAGCGCACCGGGCCAGGATCGGAAAGCCGGCGCCCGATGCTATCCTCCGCGCGTGCCCGCCGCCCGCCGGACGATTCTCGCCTGGATGGTCTACGACTTCGCGAACTCGGCGTTCGCGGCGATCGTGCAGGCGACCGTCTTCCCCGCCTACTACGCCAACGTGGTCGTGGGCAACGCCGAGGGGCGCGGGGACTTCTGGTGGGGCGCGCTCGTCTCGCTGTCGATGATCCTGGTCGCCCTCACCTCGCCCCTGTTCGGAGGAATCGCCGACCACGCGGGCGTGCGCAAGCCGTTCTTCGTCTGGCTGACCGTTGTCTCCGTCGGCGCCACGGCGCTGCTCGCCACCGTCGGCCCCGGGATGGCCGTGACCGGCTTCGTCCTCGGCGTCATCGGCCTCGTGACCTACGAAGCGGCCATCGTTTACTACAACTCCTATCTCCCGGCGCTCGCCCCGCCCGAGCAGATCGGTCGCGTCTCGGCCGGAGGCTTCGCGGTGGGCTACGCCGGCTCGATCGTCGCCTTCCTCGCCGCCTGGCCCTTCGCGGCGACCGGCGCTTACGGTGGATGCTTCCTCGCCGCCGCCGTGCTGTTCGGGGCGTTCTCCGCGCCGGCTTTCATCGCCCTGCCCGCCGACGAGACCAAGAGGATGACGCTCGCCGCGGCGCTGCGGCGCGGCGTCCGGGACACGCTGGCGTCGCTGCGGGAGATCCTGGGGCGCCGCGAGCGGCGCGAGATGCGGCGGTTCCTCCTCGCCTACCTCGTCTACGAGGACGGCGTCAACACCGTCATCACCTTCTCGGCGGTGTTCGCGGCCAAGACGCTCGGATTCTCGTTCACCGAGATCATCGCGCTTTTCCTGGTCGTCCAGATCGCGGCGCTGCTCGGCTCGGCCGCGTGGGCGCGCACCACCGACACGCGCGGACCGAAGCTCGTCGTCATGGTCACGCTCGTGCAGTGGGCGGCCGTCACCGTGCTCGCCTTCTTCGTGACGACCAAGGGGCAGTTCTGGGTGGTGGGCGTCGTCGCCGGGCTCGGGCTCGGCGCCATCCAGGCCGCGAGCCGGACGTTGATGGCGACGCTCGTACCGCGGGGTCGCGAGGCGCAGTTCTTCGGGTTCTACGCGCTGGTCGGCAAGACCGGCGCGGTCCTCGGCCCCCTCGTGTTCGGCGTCGTCTCACGCGCCATGGGCGGCAACCAGCGGGCCGCCATCGTCGCCGTCGGCCTCTTCTTCGTCGTGGGCCTCGTCCTCCTCGCGCGGGTGCGCGCCGGCGGCCCCGCGTCCCATTGCACCTCCCACAGGCCTCGAGGGTGACGTCGACCTTCGTCGAATTGCCCGCCCCCGCGAGGAAGCGTCAACTCTGCTTCGGAGCCACATCTGCTCGCTGGCGGCAGGGCTTCAGGCCCCCGCGCGGCAGGCGGGCGCGCCTTAGTGCCGGGGATCCTCGTCGGTGCCCGGTCGCCGCGGTACCCAACGCACCCCCGGCGCTGCTGGTGAGCCCCGACCGTCGGCCGATCGACGCGCGTCCACCAATCGATACACTTGAATTGCTGCCTCTCCCTGATGTACTGGTAGCGGCATGTCACCGTCGGAGTATCAAGACCTCATCGCGTTCCTGGGCGAGCGTTTCGAGGCGATCGATCGGCGCTTCGAGGCTGTCGACCAACGCTTCGAGGCGATGGGGCGACGTTTCGAGGGCTTGCATGAAGAGTTCGTGGAGCTCAGGGGCGACATGCTGCGCCACTTCGACCAGCTCTACCGGCGGCTGGAGCGCCTCGAGCAGGAGAACCAGGCGATCACGCAGGCGCTTCGGCGTATCGAAGCCCATCTCGCCGACGAGGCTGGCCGGCGGGAGATCCTCGAACGCGGCCTGGCGACGCTGCGAGAAAACGTCGCGGTGCTCAAAGCGCGGATCGACGAGATCGAGCGCCGCCTGCCGTCCCAACCCTGATCGGCGGCAACCGGGTTTAGCTGATCTGGATGGGAACGGGCGGGATGAGCAGGACCAGCAGGATCAGGCAGAATGCGCCCACGACCCGGCGGCCGGGCGTGAGCGGCGTCACGTCGTCGAGGGGCGGACTGTGGTGGAAGCCGACGAGGAAGAACAGCAGCGCCGCCCACACCACCCAGTTCGCCGCGCCCGTCACCGCCCCCAGCGCGAGGAGCGCCGCAAAAGTGCCGACGCCGACCAGGCGGTGGCGCCGCCCGAAGAGCGCGTAGGCGATCCGCCCGCCGTCGAGCTGGCCGACGGGAAAGAGGTTGAGCGCGGTCACGAAGAGCCCGACCCAGCCCGCGAGCGCCACCGGATGGATAAACACGTCCATCCCCTCCGGGAGCCGCCCGAACATCAGGTAGACCAGCAGGCGCATGAGCAGCGAGTCGCCGAAGACGACGTGGTCGCCCGGCGGGACGCGGGCGACGGTCGACCACTCGAGCCCGAGCAGCATGGCGGGGATGGCGATGACGAGCCCGGCCAGCGGTCCCGCCGCCGCGATGTCGAAGAGCGAGTTCCGGTCCTTAGCCGGCGAGCGCATGCGGATGATCGCGCCCAGCGTGCCGAAGAGGAACGGCGGCGGCGCCGGGATGAAGTACGGCAGACTCACCGACGCGTGGTAGTGGCGCGCCGTGAAGTAGTGGCCGAACTCGTGGACGCCGAGGATGGCCAGGAGCGTGAACGCGAAGGGCGCGCCGCTGAGGACGCGCATCGGGTCCGCGAACGGATCGAAGCTCAAGAAGGCCCCCGAGCCGGCCACGAGCGTCGAGAGGCACGTGAGGAGGAACAGCACCACGTTCACGACGATGCGCTGGTGCTGTGCGGGCTCGGCGAGCGGCCACGCCTGGAGCACGACCTCCCCGCGGTCGGCGCGCAAGAACGGCGTGTAGCCGAAGGGCCGGAAGCGGGGGAGCAGGACGTCGAGCGCTCGTCCGGGCTCGGTGAGCAGGTCGCCGCGGAACACGATGATCCCGCCGCGGATCTGGCGCTCGCGGACGGCGAAGACCTCCTCGGCCGTGCGCCGCAACAGGTCCTCGGTGATGATCAGCTCGTCCGTGGGCGGGGCCGCGGGCGGGGGCGGGCGCCGGAAAGGCCAGAGGCGCATGATTCAGCCTACCACCGAACCGTGGTCGTGCGAGTCGAGTCGGTGCCTCCGACGAGGCGAGCGGTGAAATGATCGAAGTATGGCGAAGCAAATTGGCCCAGTACCACGTGTCGGCTGCGGCCCGGCTCACCTCCTCTGACTCTCGAGCCATTGAAGCGTCGGCTCGCCGTGCGGCCCGGCTCACCTCCTCTGACTCTCGAACCATCGAAGCGTCGGCTCGCCGGGCGGCCCGGCTCACCTCCTACTGCCATGCAGCGAGCAGGGCGATGGCCTGGCGTACGGCGGGGACGCCGCCCTCGAGGTAGATCGCGCCCAGCACCGCCTCCAGCGTGGTGGCGAGGATCGACTCGCGCGTGCGCCCGCCCGTGAGGTCCTCGCCGCGCCCGAGGCGCAGGCGCGCGCCGAGGTCGAGGGCGAGGGCCCAGCGCGCGAGGTTCGCGCCCGAGACCAGCTCGGCGCGGTGCTGCGTGAGGACGCCGACGGGGGCGCCGGGGTCCCCGGCGAAGAGGTGCTCGGCCACTACCAGGCCAAGGACGGCGTCGCCGACGAGGGCGAGACCCTCGTGGCTCACCAGCGGCGGGTGCTCGTTGGCGTACGAGGCGTGGGTGAAGGCGCGGATCACGAGGTCGTGATCGGCGAAACGATGACCGAGCCCTTGCTCCAGCTCGGCGAGGCCGGCCGGCGCATTGTCGGTCACTGAAGGGCTCGGCTCGCCGCCCGAACTCGGCTCACCTCGCAGGATGTCGGTCACTGAAGGGCTCGGCTCGCCGAGCTCGGCTCACCTCGCACTACCACCTACGGCCGGTGCTTGCCGAAGACCAGCGTCGCGTTTGTCCCGCCGAAGCCGAACGCGTTGGAGGCGGCGACCTCGACGTCCTGCTTGCGCGCCTGGTTGGGCACGTAGTCGAGATCGCACTCGGGATCGGGATGCTCGTAGTTGATGGTCGGTGGCAGGATCCCGTGGTGCAGCGCCAGGACCGTCGCGATGGCCTCGATGCCTCCCGCGGCGCCGATGAGGTGCCCCGTCATCGACTTCGTCGAGGACACGGCCAGGCGGTAGGCGTGCTCCCCGAAGACGCGCTTGATGGCCATGGTCTCGAACTTGTCGTTGTACGGCGTGGACGTCCCGTGGGCGTTGATGTAGCCGACGTCCGCGGGCGACACACCCGCGTCCTTCACGGCCGCCGCCATCGCGCGCGCCGCGCCGTCCCCCTCGGGATCGGGCGCCGTCATGTGGTGGGCGTCGCCGCTCATCCCGTAGCCGCGGACCTCGGCGTAGATGCGGGCATCGCGCCGGAGCGCGTGCTCGCGCGACTCGAGCACGACGATCCCGGCGCCCTCGCTGCAGACGAAGCCGTCGCGCTCGGCGTCGAAGGGCCGGCAGGCCTTCTCTGGCTCGTCGTTCCGCGTGCTCATGGCCTTGACCGCGCAGAAGCCGGCGATGGTCAGCGGCAGGATGATGGCCTCGGCGCCCCCGGCGATCATCACGTCGGCCTCCCCGCGCTGGATGATCCGGAAGGCGTCGCCGATCGCGTGGTTCCCCGTGGCGCAGGCCGTGACCACCGACGAGTTCGGCCCCTTGGCGCCGAAGCGCATGGAGACGAGACCCGAGGCCATGTTGATGATGAGCATGGGGATGAAGAAGGGGGAGACGCGGTCCGGCCCCCGCTCGAGCAGCGTCTTGTGGTTCTCGAGCAGGGTCGAGATGCCGCCGATCCCCGAGCCGATCAGGACCCCGAAGCGCGTGCTGTCGATCTTGCCGGTGTCGAGCCCGGCGTCCTGGACGGCGAGCACGGAGCCTGCGATCGCGTACTGCAGATAGGGGTCGAGCCGGCGGGCTTCCTTCTTGTCGACGAAGCTCAGGAGGTCGAAGTTGCGGACCTCGCCCGCGATGCGCGTGGGGAAGCCGGTCGTATCGAACCGGGTGATCGGTCCGATCCCCGAGCGTCCCTGGACGAGCGAGGACCAGAACTCCTCCGCGGTGTTACCGACCGGCGTGAGGGCCCCGAGCCCCGTGACGACGACCCGCCGGGTGTCCACAGCGCTACGAGTTGTCCTTGATGTACTGGACCGCGTCCCCGACGGTCACGATCTTCTCGGCGTCCTCGTCGGGGATCTGGATGTCGAAGTGCTCTTCGAGGGCCATGACGAGCTCGACCGTGTCCAGGGAATCGGCCCCGAGATCCTCGATGAACTTCGCATTCGGAGTCACGTCGTCCTCCTCGACTCCGAGCTGCTCGCAGATGATCTCCTTCACCTTTTCCTCGACCGCTTTCGCCATCAGCCGATCACCTCCACGAAGAAATGTCCGTCCATCGACATCTACATGTACAGCCCGCCGTTGACGTGGAAGACCTGCCCCGTAATGTAGGAGGCCCCGTCTCCGGCCAGGAATCGTACCACTTCCCCCACCTCGCGGGCGCTGCCAATCCGCCCCAGCGGCACCTGGGCCAGGAGCGCTTGGCGCGTGGTGTCCGGAATCGCCGCACTCATGTCGGTCTCGATCAGCCCGGGGGCCACGGCGTTCACCAGGATGCCCCAGTGTGCCAGCTCGCGCGCCGTTGCCTTCGTGAAGCCGATCAGCCCCGCCTTGGCCGCCGAGTAGTTCGCCTGCCCGGCGTTGCCCATGGCACCCGCCGTGGACGCGATGTTGATGACGCGGCCGCCCCTTTGGCGCATCATCACCTTCGCCGCCGCCCGCGTCACGAGGAACGCGCCGCGGAGGTTCACCTCCATGACACGGTCCCAGTCTTCGTCCTTCATCCGCACGAGCAGCGTGTCGCGGGTGATCCCGGCGTTGTTCACGACGACGTCGAGCCGCCCGAACTCCTGCTTGGCCGTCTCCACGAGCCGGTCCGCGTCCTCGCGCTTCGCCGCGTCGGCCACGAGGCCCACGACGCGACCGCTGAGGCCCTCCATCCCCTTCACCGCGCTGTGCAGACGGTCGGCGTCGCGTCCCGAGACTACCACGCTGGCTCCGTCCTCTGCCAGCAACGCGGCGATCGACGCGCCGATCCCGCGGCTCCCCCCGGTGACGATTGCGACGCGGCCAACGAGCGGGGGGGAACTCACACCGCGCCCGTCATCCCGGCAATGGCCTTCTCGAGGCCCGCGGGATCCTCCACCGCGAATCCGCGGGCGCCGTCGAGGATGCGCTTGAGCAATCCGGTCAGCACGCGGCCGGGGCCGACCTCGACGAACACGCGCCCGCCCTCGTCGGCGAGACGCTGCACGCAGGCCGTCCAGCGGACCGGGCTCGCCACCTGGCGCAGGAGCGCGGGCTTCACGTCGGCCGCGGCGCGGCTCACCCCGCCGTCGGCGTTGCGGACGACGGGGATCGCGGGATCGCTCACCGGCACGTGCTTCAGTTCGCGCGCCAGCCGCTCGGCCGCCGGCGCCAACAGCGAACAATGGAAGGGCGCGCTCACGGGCAGCAGTACGCTCTTGCGGCCACCCCGGCTCGCCGCCAGGGCCACGGCGCGCTCGACGGCGGCGCGGTGGCCGGCGACGACGATCTGACCGGGCGAGTTGATGTTGGCCACCTCGACGATCGAGGATCCTTCGGGCCCCGGCGCCGCCTCCGCGCACAGAGCTTCCACGGTCTCGAGGTCCAACCCGAGCATGGCGGCCATGGCGCCCGTCCCCGCCGGCACCGCCTCCTGCATGAACTCGCCGCGCCGCCGCACGATGCGCGCGGCGTCGGCGAAGGCGAGCGCGCCGGCCACGACGAGAGCCGAATACTCGCCGAGGCTGTGACCGCCGGCCAGCGCCGGGCGCAGGCCGTGCTCGGCGCACGCCGCAGCCGCGGCCACGCTGACCGTCAGGACCGCGGGCTGCGTGTTGGCCGTCAGGGCCAGCTCGGACTCGGGGCCCTCGAAGATCAGGCGCTTCAGGTCGAACCCGAGCGCGTCGTTCGCCTCCTCGAAGATCGCCTTGGCGGCGGCGGAGGTTTCGTAGAACCCACGCCCCATGCCCACGGCCTGCGAGCCCTGCCCGGGGAACTGGAAGACGATTGCCGTCATGTCAGAGGACTCGCACGATTTCGCTCATTCGCACCATTTCGCTCATTGAAGGGCTCGCCTCGCCGGAGGAACCGGCCTCCCCTCGCACCATTTCGCTCATTGAAGGGCTCGCCTCGCCGGAGGAACCGGCCTCCCCTCGCACCATTTCGCTCATTGAAGGGCTCGCCTC
>JBGPYK010000578.1:0-2279 GCA_041493245.1 Methylomirabilia bacterium
AGGAGGGAGACCATGCCCGAGCTGATGCGTCGGTATGTCGTGATGGCGATGGCCACCGAGGCCCCGTTCGACCTCGCCGACCCGGAGGGCGTCTTCGTCCTCAAGCCGTGGAAGGATCCGGCGGCGCTGCGCGCGCTGCGGACGTATTGCGACAATTGCTATCCCGAGCTGGCGCGTGACCTCGAGGGCTGGATCCGCGCCATCGAGGGGGGGCCGGCCGTTCGCGGGGACGTGGGCCGGCGCAACGAGGCGCACCTCCGACCGGCGGCGGCTCCGCGCGGCGCGCGGCGGCGGGTGGACGGCCCGCGGTCGCGTCCCCACCGGAGCGCGGGCCGTACGCCGGCGAAGCCGCGACCCGCGCGCAAGGGCAAGAAGCGTCGCCGGTGACGTCCTGAGCGAGGGAGAATCGATGCCGACCGTGCTGTACGAGCAGCAGGACCGGATCGTCACCATCACGATCAACCGTCCGGAGGCGATGAACGCCATCGACCCCGAGACCCACGAGGCGCTCATCGCGGCGTGGACGCGCTTCCGCGACGACGACTCGGCGTGGGTGGCGATCCTCACCGGCGCGGGTGAGCAGGCCTTCTCGGCGGGCGCCGACCTCAAGAAGTTCGTCCCCGCCGAGTTCGCCGGGCGTGGGGATGCCGCCCACAACACGTTCGGTCTCGGAGGCATCACGCGCGGGCTCGAGATCTGGAAGCCGATGATCGCCGCCATCAATGGGTTCTGTCTGGCCGGCGGCCTCGAGCAGGCTCTGGCCTGCGACCTCCGGATCGCGGCGCCCCACGCCCGCTTCGGGCTGACCGAGGTCCGGTGGGCGATCATGCCGGGGGCCGGCGGCACCCAGCGCCTGCCGCGCGCCATCCCACTGGCGAAGGCGATGGAGATGATCCTGACCGCCGAGCACGTCACCGCCGACGAGGCGCTGCGCCTCGGGCTCGTCAACAAGGTCGTGCCGCTGCCGGAGCTGATGCCGGCGGCGCGGGCGCTGGGCGAGCTGCTCTGCGAGCGCGGCCCCCTGGCGCTTCGCGCGGCCAAGGAGGCCGTCATCCGCGGCCTCAGCCTGCCGCTCGCCGACGGGCTCCGGCTCGAGGCGTTCCTGTCGGGGGTGCTTCGCCGCACCGAGGACGCGATCGAAGGCCCGAAGGCTTTCGCCGAGAAGCGCAAGCCCGCCTACAAGGCGCGGTGAGATCTCGTGAAGGAATCGACGCCCCGGGTGACCGGTGGGGGGTGTCGGGGAGGAGCGGCGGTCGCTCCCCCCGACGTTGATTGATGGACATTCCCGAGCTTGCGGAGCTGACGCGCCGGCGCCTCGGCGCCCGCGAGCGGCGCGTCGTACCCGACGGCCCGCTGATCAAGGCGGCGGTGCTCGTGCCGATCGTCGACCGCGGTGAGCCCGCGATCGTCTTCACCAAGCGGACTGAGCGCGTCGGCCAGCACAAGGGTCAGATCTCGTTCCCCGGCGGCGTGGTCGACCCCACCGACGCTTCGCTCCTCGACGCCGCGCTGCGCGAGTGCGAGGAGGAGATCGCCCTGCCGCGCTCGATCGTCGAGCCCCTCGGCGCCCTCGACGACACCGAGACCGTGGCCACCCAATTCGTCATCACGCCCTTCGTGGGCCTCGTCCGCGAGCCCGTGACGTGGCAGCCCGACGGCGAGGAGATCGAGAGGGTGATCGAGGTGCCGTTCGCGGCCCTGATGGCCGAGGGCAGCTTCCGGGTCGAGAGGTGGAATCGGAACGGTGTCGAGCGGCCAGTCTACTTCTTCGACTACGAGGGCGACACGATCTGGGGCGCGACGGCCCGGATCCTCATCCACTACCTGAATCTATTGAAGGCGTGATGGGTGGAACGGGCGCTGACCTCGCCCGGGCTCTGCGCGCATTGCCGCCACGCCCGACCCGTCACCTCGTCCCGCGGCTCCACCTTCTCGCGCTGCGCCCTCAGCGACGATAATCCGAAGTTCCCCAAGTACCCCCGCCTCCCCGTCTTGACGTGTTCCGGGTTCGAGGAGGAGCGGGTGTCAGGAGCGAGCGAGGGGCCTTACGGCCACCAGAGGTAGAGGAATTTGGGGCCGGGGGTGGCGAAGGCCGCCATCTGGGAGAGCGACGCCTCGATGCCGCCGGCGGGTGTCTCGGCGCGCGCGTAGTAGGTCGCGCGGTACTCGCGCGGCCGGTGGTACACGACCACGCGCGCCTCCTCGAGGCCCGCCGCCTTGTGGGCGACTTCCACCGCGTCGGTCATGTAGCCGATGCGGTCGATGAGCCCGTGGGCAAG
>JBGPYK010000446.1:0-3127 GCA_041493245.1 Methylomirabilia bacterium
AGGCGGTCCTCGAAGGTGAAGCGCGGGACGCCGCGCATGAGGGTGAACTCGATCACCTGGATGAGGTTGTGCTCGACGAACACGCCGGTCGGCTCGCCCGCGGCGTCCTTGAGGATCTCGACACCCCGGGGCGGCACGGTGTCGCGGGTGACGCCGGCGAGGGCGAGCGCCCTGCTGTTGGCCACTGCGTGCACGGGCGGCCGATTCCAGTAGCCCCAGATGCCGCGGATGTAGACGGGGTGGCGGGGCGCGGCAACATCCAGGTCGGCCCGGGTCGGCCAGCGTCGCTCTCGGAGCCCGGCGGGTGGGTCCAGATAGAACGGCGGCGTGCCGAGGGGCATCGTCACGATCCACTCCCCCGCTGCGCGGCGGGCGGCGAGCGAGCGAATCAGCGCTTGGACGTCGGCGATCGACCGGCAGCGCGCCAGCGAGGGCAGCAGATACTTCAGGCCTTCCCGGTCGAGGTGAGCGTGTGCGTCGACGAGCCCGGGGATGACGACGGCGCCTCGGAGATCGACGACGCGGGTGCGCCGGTCCCGCCAGGACTTCATCTCGCCGCGCCCGCCGACCGCGAGTATCCGGCCTCCGCCAACCGCCAGCGCCGTCGCCGATGGCCGGCGCGGGTCGAGCGTGACGACCCGGCCGTCGTGGAAAATGAAGGAGGCGGCTATTTCATCCAGCCTTTCTCGCGGTAGGCCCGCTCGGCGCCTACGTGGAGCGGGATGCCGACCTTCTCGGGCTGCCACGCCGTCTTCGGGTCGAACTCCACGAGCCCGGCGTGGCCGCGCACCAGCGCGTCCTTGTTGTCGATGACGGTCTTGGTGATCGTGTAAGCGAGCGGCTCCGGCAGGTCCTTGTTCGTGATGAGTACCGTCGGGAACCCGACCGTCTTGACCGGCTCCGTCTGGTTCTTGAAGGTGTCGGGCGGCATCGTGGCGGGGACGTAGCCGAGCGGCCCCAGCCCGATGATCGTCTCGTGATCGAGACCGAGGAATTTCACGTCGACCGAGGACACGATCTCGCTGACCGATGGGTGCTTGGGCGTGATGACGGCGATGAGAACGTCGGCGCGGCCGTCCTTGAAGGCATCGACGATGATGTTGTAGCCGACGTGCTGGGTCGAGCCTCCCCACGTCCGGATGTCGTTGTAGCTGACGCCGGCCGAGCGGAGGAGCTGCCGCCCGGCGAACTCGCCGAGCGATCCCACCGGCTGAGAGACCATCTTGACGGGAAGCTTGCGGTCTTTGATCTCCTTGATCGAGCTGATGCCGAGCTTCCGCGAGGTGATCGCGACCAGGTAGTAGGTATCCAGACCGCCCACGAGGGCGCGGAGGTTCTCGAGCTTGGTGTCGTAGGCCTCCTTGCCCTCGTAGGCCCAGCGGTTCGTCACCGTGAAGCTGAGACCGAGGGGCGTCTCGTTCCTGGCCACGAGCCGCGGGTTGCCCACCCCGCCCGCGCGCGGCTTCACGTCGATGTTCGAGCCCGGCGGCAGCGCCTTGCGGAGCAGCTCGGCCATGGTCGCGCCATACACGTACCACGCGCTGCCGGTGTCGAGCGTGGCGAAGGCCAGCGTGACCGGCGGCTGCGCCCACCCGGACGGCGCGACCACCATGAGGGAGAGCAGCAGCACCACGCTGACGGCCGCGAACGTGATCCACTTCATCACCGGTCTCCTTCGAGCGTCACTCGAGTGACAGCCTCGCGTTCATCGTCTTGGTCTCGTCGAGCAGGCCGTGAGGACCGGACGGCGTCTTGAGCGTGGCGACGTAGGGCGAGCTGCCGCGGCTCTCCAGCCACGCCGTCAACGCGCTCTCCCGGTCCCCGGGGGCAAGCAGGTCCACCGTGTGCGGGCCGACGGCGAAGCGGAGGCCCTCCGCCTCCAGATCCTCGTTCACGATCTTGCGCCCGGGTCGGCGGAGGACCGCCTCGTACCAGGCGCCGGCGCGCGCGACATCGCGTACGGCCACGACCACACGGCCGATACCCGTCACGCCGTTGGCGTGCGCGGTCTGACGCGGCACGCGCTCCTCGCGTGGCGTCTCGTCCTGGATGAGGAAAGGCGCGACGCCGCGGTCGGGCTCGCGGGGGATCGAGAGGACCCACTTGAGCTGGTAGCCGTCGGGACGGACGCGGCTGAGCGGTGAAGGATCGTCGATGGCGACACCGGCTTGCCGGAAGGCGGCCGTGTCCGCCAGCAAGTCGTTCGTCTGCATGCAGAAGTCGACGAGGCCCCCACCCATCTTCAGCGGTCCCCACCACTTGTGCGCGGGATTCGGCTCGTAAAAGGCGATCAGCTCGATGTAGGCGCCGTCGGCGAAGGCGATAAGGGCGTTGTGCGTCCCCACCGGGTGCCGGCCCCCGGGGACGACGGTAAAGCCGAGGTCCGCATAGCTCTTCGACGCTGCCGCGAGGTCGGGGACGGCGATGACGATGTGATCGATTCCCATTAGCATCGAGCGGCCTCCGTTCTCACGCGAAGGCGGGGGCCACTTCGTCGAGGAAGCGGCGGAGCTGGCCGCGCTGGTCCCACGAGGTCAGGCGCAGGGCGACGTGGCCGAGTCCGGCGTCGAAATACGCGCGAAGCTGGGCCACGCACTCCTTCGGCCCGCCCGCCACCGTCCAGCCCTCCACGAAGGCCGCACTGAAATTGGACGTGTAGTAGGTGTCGAGGAAGCGCTTGGTCTCCACGAGCGCGCGACCACGGTCCTCGTCGATGTGGATGTTGTGGTAGAGCGCGCTGCTCAGCGTCGACGGGTCCCGTCCTTCCTCGCGCGCCATCGCGGTGATGCGCGACCACTGGTGACGGAACTCGTCGGGGCTCACCTTGTTGGTCATCCAGCCGTCCGCATACCGCGCCACACGCCGTAAGCCGCGCTCGACGGCCGCCGACGACGCGCTGGCCCCGCCCTTCCAGGTCAGGCCCGTGGGGTTGCTCGCAATCCAGATCGGGCAAGGCTGCTGGATGGGCCGGGGCTCGATCGTCACGTTCTCGAAGCGGTAGAAGCGGCCGGCGTGCGAGGCGCCCTTCTCGTGGAAGAGCTTGCGGAGAATCACGATGCCTTCCTCCAGACGCTCGACGCGCTCGCTCGACTGCACGCCCATGACCCGGTGCTCGAGGGCCTGCGCC
>JBGPYK010000474.1:0-2938 GCA_041493245.1 Methylomirabilia bacterium
CACGGGTAAGCACGACAACAGCATCCTCGGCGTGGTGAACGGCGACTACGACGCGGCGGCCGTGGCCGACACCGTGCTCGAGCGGATGGTCGTGCGCAGCGTCGTCAAGGCCTCGGACTACAAGGTCATCTACACCTCGCCGGTCTTCCCGACCGCCGGCTTCCTCTATCCCCACAACCTCGACCCGAAGCTCGTGGAGAAGATCAAGGAGGCGTTCTTCACCTTCAAGTTCGAGGGGACGAGTGTCGGCCGCGAGTTCAAGGGCCGCACCGGCTTCCTGCCCCTGAACTACCGGAAGGACTGGGAGTTCGTCGTGGGCATCCTCGAGGCCAACGGCGTGACGTTCACGAAGGAATCGCCGGAGTACAAGAAGCTCCAGCAGAGCGGGCGCGAGTAGCGTCCCGCCCGACGTGCTCGAGGTCGCCGGGCTCGAGAAGACCTACCCCACGGGTGATCACGCGCTCCGCGGCGTCTCGCTCCGCGTCGACGGGGCGGACGCCGTCTTCATCATCGGCCCCTCCGGCGCTGGTAAATCGACCCTGCTCCGGTGCATCAACCGCCTCGTCGAGCCCGATGCCGGCGTGATCCGCCTCGACAGCCAGGAGATCACCGCGCTCCAGGGGGCGGCGCTCCGCGCGGCCCGGCGGAACATGGCGATGATCTTCCAGGAGTTCAACCTCGTCGAGCGGCTCACGGTGATGGAAAACGTGCTCTCGGGCCGCCTCGGTTACGTCTCGCTGTGGCGCGCGTGGCGCCGGCGGTTTCCCTCCGAGGACGTCGAGGCCGCCTTCACGACGCTGGCCCGGGTCGGGCTCGCGGGCTTCGAGAACAAGCGCGCCGACGCGCTCAGCGGCGGCCAGCGCCAGCGCGTCGGGATCGCCCGCGCCCTCGTCCAGCGCCCGAAGATCCTGCTCGTCGACGAGCCGACCTCCAGCCTCGATCCCAAAACGTCCGAGGCGGTGATGGCGCTGATCGTGGAGCTGGCGGCCGAGGAGGGGATCCCCGCGCTCGTGAACATCCACGACGTCCCCCTGGCGCGCGCCTTCGCCCGGCGCATCGTCGGCCTCAACGACGGGCGCGTCGTCTCCGACGGGCCGGTGGATGGCCTGACGCCCGAGGTGCTGGAGCGGATCTACGGCGGGGTCCCGGAGATCGCGCGCTGAAGGCGACGGCCTGGCGGCCCCCGTCGGTGTGGCCCCGGCCCTGGATGGGCCCCGCGGCGTGGACGGTCGTCCTCGGCTTCCTCGTCTGGAACGCCGTCAACCTCGAGGTCAGCCCCGAGCGGATCGCCCGCGGCCTGGCTCGCTTTGGGGCCGTCGCCGCGCGCGCGTTCCCTCCGGACTTCCAGCGCGGCGGCCTGCTCGCCGGCGGCATCCTCGAGAGCGTGGAGATCGCGACGCTGTCGACGCTCCTCGGCACGCTCCTCGGCATCCCCGTGGCCGTGCTCGCCGCCCGCAACGTCGTGGCCCTGCCCGTCTACGCCACCGGCCGCGGCGCCATCACGCTCGCGCGGACGTTCCATGAGTTAATCGTCGCCATCATTTTCGTCAAGGCGGTGGGCTTCGGCCCGCTCGCCGGCGTGCTCACGCTGACCGTCAACTCCCTCGGCTTTTTCTCGAAGCTCCTCGCCGAGCGGATCGAGACCATCGACCGCGGACAGATCGAGGCCATCCGCGCCACCGGCGCCTCGCGGGGCGCGGTGCTGCTCTACGGCGTGCTCCCCCAGGTGCTGCCGCGGATCATCGGGCTCACGATCTACCAGTGGGACATCCACCTCCGCCAGTCGACGATCATCGGGATCGTCGGCGCGGGCGGGATCGGGGCCACGCTCTACAACGCCTTCTCCCGCTACGACTACGACTTCGCCCTCGCCATCCTGCTCGTGATCGTCGCCATCGTCCTCGTGGGCGAGGGCGTCAGCGCGGTCGCGCGCCGGAGCGCTCAGTGACGTCGCCGCGCGCCTGGCGGCGCTATTCACCGGCGCGGACGCTCGCGCGCGCGGGAGCGCAGCTTGCGGTCGGGGTGCTCGCGGCCGTCATGCTGGCGCGGCTCGGCATCCGCTGGGACTACGTGGCGGATTCTCCGGCCCAGATCGGCGACCTACTCGGGCGCATGTTCCCGCCCGACTGGGGCTTCACCGGCGCGCTCGTCGGGCCGCTCGTACAGACGATCAACATCGCCACGGTGGGGACCGCAGTCGCGGTCGTGCTGTCGCTGCCGGTGGCGATCCTCGCGGCGCTCAACACCACGGTCAATCGGGGGACGTATGCGGCAGCGCGCTTCGTCATGGTGGTGAGCCGCTCGGTGGACACGCTGATCTGGGCGCTGGTCTTCATCATCGTGGTGGGACCCGGCTCGCTCGCCGGCGTGCTGGCCGTCGCCGTCCGCTCGATCGGCTTCGTATCGAAGCTGCTCGCCGAGGGCATCGAAGAGATCGACCGTGGACAGGTGGAGGCTGTCACCGCGACCGGGGCCACGCCGCTCGGGGTGCTGCTGTACGCCATCGTCCCCCAGGTCAAGCCGGTCTTCGCGGGCGTCTGCGTCTACCGCTGGGACATCAATATCCGTGAGTCGACGGTACTCGGCCTCGTGGGCGCCGGCGGCATCGGCTTCGCGCTCAACGAGGCGATCCTCGGCCTCGAGTGGAGCCGGGTCGGCACGATCGTCCTCGTGATCCTCGCCGTCGTCATCGCTTCGGAGGCCGCCTCCGCCTATCTCCGGAGGCGGATGACGTGAGCCCGAGGGACGACGGCGCGACGCGCGCCAAGAGGGTGGCGCGGTTCCTCAGGGCGCCGTCGTGGCGCTCGCCGCCGGCGTCGTCGCCATCTGGCGCACACGGCTGTCGAGGTCGACGTACAACTCGACCTCATGACCGTCGGGGTCGCGGACGCTGAACGACCTCGCCGTCTCGCCGAACGGCGTGAGGCCGCGCGCCTCC
>JBGPYK010000057.1:0-9787 GCA_041493245.1 Methylomirabilia bacterium
GAGACGGTGAGACCGAATCCCTCGCGCAACGATTTCTGGATCACGATCGTCGCCGCCCGCTGGAGCGCGTTGATCGCCAGATGAGCGTCGGAGGGCAAGCCGAGGACGTGAACGTCGGGATCCTCGCCGGCCGCCTCGCGGACCTCGGCCAGCACCTGAGCGCCCTCGGGGTCGTCGCTCGCGGCGCCGCCGGCCAGCACCAGCCGCACGTCATGGTACGGCTTGACCATCCGGTACGTCTGGATGACGCCGAGTGGATCCTTGAAGCGATCGAAGCGCGAGACCTGGAGCAAGATGGGCTTATCGTCGGGGATGCGCAGCGTCTCGAGCGTATTGTGGATCTCGTCGGCGCCCATCTCGCGATTCTTGTCCGCGAGCGGGTCGATCGAGGGGTAGACAAGGAACTGCGGGATGGGCAGGTGTTGGGTGAACGCAGGCAGTGACACGATGGCCGCGTCGTAGCGCACCACATAACGCTGGAGAAAGGACCAGGCCCGGCGGTCCACCGTCGCGAGATCGATGTGACAGCGCCAGACCCAGCGGCCGGCCCGCGGCCGCGCCTCGATGAGCGCGGCCGGCTGGGGATCGTGAATGAACACGATATCGCCGTCGATCCGGAGCCGCTCCGCGTTCCTCTGATTCACCTCCGCGTAGTGCGCCAGCATGGCGGGGGTGAACGTCTGCGTCACGCCCTGCAGCGCGTTGTGGAGCGCCTTGGTCGTGAGGAAGAAATCCGGGTCCCCTTCGATGACCTCCCACGAAGCGATGATGCCCACGTCGTTCAAGAGGGGAACGAGCCGACGGAGAATCTCGGCCACACCACCGCCGGCGCGCGTCGAATTGACGTGAACGAACCGCCGGCCGCGGGCGCGCTCCGCCAGCCGGAGAAGAACGTCGACGGTACCCGGCGGTGTAACCTCACGGTAACTGTCGAGCGTGATCGCGTCAGCGCCCATCACCGGATGCCTGGTCAGTCTGGAACGCCTCGATCGTGCGGAGCATGCGGTCACGGAGCTCCTGGAGCCCTACGCGGTACGGGTTGATCCGGCCGATCTCGTCGGCGAGAGCGGTCAACCCCAGCTCCTGCCGGATCCACCGCCCGATGTCGCCGTCGGGGACGCCTCGCGACGCGCGCGCATGAATCCCGTGGAAGTACACGGCGCTCGGGTCGACCTGCTTCAGCGCGTGCTGAAACTCGTCGAGGCTCGCCGCCGTGAATCCCGTCGGGACTTCGACCACATGCGCTTGCGCGAAGAAGAACGGCTCGCCGAACACCACCCGTGGCACCAAGGGCAGGGTGGAAATGTGCTGGTGCAGGATCGACACGATCTCCTCGCGGAGCCCGTCCAGCGTTTGAAACTTGAAGGGGTCGACGACTGACAAGCGCTCGGCGAGCTTGACGTCGCCGATTGGGAAGGCCACCCAGTCGGCGAAGTCGTTGGCGTAGGGGCCGAGCACGCGTGGATCGACGCCGAATCGTCGGTGGGTATGGAAGTACACCGCGCCCGCCGGAGCGCGCTCCAGCATTTCCATCAGCTCGCGTTCATCTCTGGCCCGGGGACCGAGGATCTCGAGGAGCTGACTGCACCCGGAAAACACGAAGGGCGCCGGGCGGGCGGGCGAGGCCGGCGCCGGCGCTTCGAGGTCACCCCCGGTTTCAGGCGGCATGAGTCTGTCTACCTCCTTGGGTGGCCCAGAGCAATCCGCGTGCCGGTCACGGACGGACTTCATCCGGTCCAGATGTCGTGGAACTTCCGTCATGACGCGGGGGGCCCGAGCAAAAAGTACGCGCGTGTGTGCAATTTCTACATGCGTCATTCTCGCGAAGCGTGACGCCTCTCGTTGTCCACCGTCAGGTGGCCGCGCTCCCGGCGGGTCTCGTCGGCACCGCCCTTGCTCACTTATGGCGAGAGCTTAGGAAGACGCTGGGGTAGGCGGAAGAGTGCCGGATGTCCGATTCGGCCAGACAGCGAGGCCAAGGATGCGCGAGGACGTGAGCTGGTGTGAGACGACGCCAATCGGTCGAGACGAAACGAGACGCTTCGTGCCGGTGGATGACGGTGACCGTGTCGTGGCCTGGATCAGCGACTGGCTCGCCGAAGGCGGACGTGTCCTCCTGATGACGGACTACGACGGAACCTTGACGCCGATTGTCGGTGATCCCGCCGAGGCGTGGCTTCCCGACAGGGTGAAGCGAGATCTGCAGACTCTCGCCCACTCATGGCAGTGCCGCGTGGCGCTCATCTCCGGTCGGGATCTCGAGGATCTCCGCGCGCGGGCGCCCCTGGCCGGCACGATCTACGCCGGGTGTCATGGGCTCGAGGTCGTCGGACCAGATTTCAGCTTTTGCCATCCCGAAGCCGAGGCCCAGCGACCGGTGCTCGAGGCCGTCAGCCGGGCCCTCATGGCGCGAGCTCCCGGGATCGAGGGAATGCGTGTCGAACCAAAGCGCCTGGCCGTGGCCATTCACTACCGTGACGTTCCCACGGCGGCGCGGCACGAGCTGGAGGCGGAGCTCGCGAGGGCCATCCAGCAAGAGGGCGCGCGCCTCAGCATCTTCCACGGAGTCAAGGTCATCGAGGTCCTCCCCCAGGTCAACTGGAACAAGGGAACCTGCGCCATGTGGATCTACGACTGGGCGCGACGCAGGCTTCAAGCGCCGATGCTGACGGTCTATCTAGGGGATGACTGGACGGACGAGCATGCCTTCGAGGCGCTCGCCGGCCTGGCCATCACGGTGAGGGTGGGCGCGCAGCCACCGACCTCCCGAGCCACGTATCGGCTCAACGACGTGGCGAGAGTCCATCAACTCCTTGCCTCGATGGCCTCCATCGTAGGCCCACGGAGAGACCCATGAGCTTTCGACTGCGGCTCGTCGGCGCCCTGTGGCTCTCGACCCTGCTCGTGATCGCGGGCTTCGCGTATCGTCAGGTGCTCGAGGAACGCGGGCGGCTCACGGGAGACCTCGAACGGCGCGCCACCCTGCTCGGCGAAGGGCTGCAGGAAGCGGCGGCGCCCGCGCTGGCCGGGGCATCGCGCGCACGGATCGTCGCGCTGATCAAGAAGTTCAGCGCCGCCGACCGGGGCATCGCGGTGTACGACAAGCTCGGGACCCTCATCGCCGCCACGCCCGATCTGGCGCCGCTCCTGACGATCGCCTCGCCGGACGTCACCTCGGCGCTGACGTCCGAGACCGTTCAGCGGGGGTTCCGAACACTTGGGGACCGCCCGTTCTATGTCTATGCGAGCCCGATTCTCCGCGATGAGGAGAGGGTGGGCGCCCTCGCCGTGTTCCTCAACGCTGTCCACCTGGACCGCGCCGAATGGGCACTGTGGCGCTCCTACGCGATTGGGTGCCTGGTCCTCGCCACCGTGCTCTCGGGCATGGCGCTGCTGATCGTGCGCATCAGCGTCACGCGCCCGCTCGAAGAGATGGCGCGATGGACGCGCACGCTGCGGGGCGAAGGGCCCACCGCGCCTCTCCACGTCTCGGACGCTAGCCTGTTCGGTCCGGTGGCTCGTGAGGTGTCGGTCCTCGCCAAGAGCTTCCAACGGGCGCGCGCCACGGCGGAAGAGGAAGCCACCCTCCGTCTCGCGGGCGAGACGCTGTGGACCGAAGAGCGCCTCAAGCAATTCGCGAAGCTCCGTCTCGGCAATTCTCCGCTCGTCGTGGTGTCCAACCGCGAGCCCTTCAGTCACGTCAAGCGCGACCGTAAGATCCAGGTGCAGGCGCCGGCCAGCGGCCTCGTCACCGCAATGGACCCCGTGATGCGCGCCTGTGGCGGCGTCTGGGTGGCCCAGGCCAGCGGCGACGCCGACCGGGAGACGGCGGACGACAATGGGCGCCTCCGGGTGCCGCCGGACGACCCCCGGTACACGCTGCGGCGGGTCTGGCTCTCCGCCGAGGAGGAAGCCGGCTATTATTACGGCTTCGCGAACGAGGGCCTCTGGCCCCTCTGCCACATCGTCCACACGCGGCCGCAGTTCCGCCCCGGCGACTGGGAGCACTACCGGATCGTCAACGAGCGCTTCGCGGCGGCGGTGCTGGAGGAGATCGCGAAAACCGAGTCGCCGATGGTCCTCATCCAGGATTATCATTTCGCGCTCCTGCCCACCCTGATCAAGCGCGAGCGGCCCGACGCGCGAACCGCGCTCTTCTGGCACATCCCGTGGCCGAACTTCGAGGCCTTCAGCATCTGTCCGTGGCAGGACGACCTCCTCCTCGGCATGCTCGGCGCGGACCTCGTCGGCTTCCACACCCAGTACTACTGCAACAACTTCCTCGACACGGTGGAACGTGCCATCGAAGCGCGCATCGATTGGGAGCATTTCTCGGTCAGCCGGGGGCAGCACACGACCTACGTCAAGCCGTTTCCCATCAGTGTCGCGCCCGAATTCGTGGACGCCCCTCCGGCGACGTCGCGCCAGGACCTCCTCGAGGAGTTGGGCGTCTCCTCGGAGTTCCTCGCGGTCGGCGTCGAGCGCCTCGACTACACGAAGGGGCTCCCCGAGCGCTTCCGAGCCCTCGGCCGCTTCTTCGAGCGCTTCCCCGCGTACCGCGAGCGCCTGACCTTCGTGCAGCTGGCCGCGCCAAGCCGCACGCGGATCGCCCGGTACCAAGAGCTCCAGGCCGAGGTCATCTCCATAGTCCACGAGGTCAACACGGCCTTTCAGACGAAGCGATGGCGGCCCATCGTGTACCTGGAGCGCCATTTCGAGCACCGGGAGATCTGGCCCTTCTACCGCCACGCCGACTTCTGCATGGTCACGTCCCTCCACGACGGCATGAACCTCGTGGCCAAGGAGTTCATCTCCGCGCGGGAGGGCGACGGCGTGCTCATTCTCAGCCAGTTCACGGGTGCCGCGTCCGAGCTGCGGGACGCCCTCCTGGTGAACCCCTACGATCTCGACGGGATGGCGGAAGCTATCCGGGCCGCGCTCGAGATGCCAGGGGACGAGCGGCGAGCCCGCATGGCTCGCATGCAGCAACTGATCCGCGAACAGAACATCTATCGCTGGGCCGGTCGGCTGCTCAGCGAGCTGTCGCGGATCCCGGGCCCGCCCGTCAGCAGCGCGACGTCCGGCAAGTAAAGGCGCGCGTATCCTCAGCGGGTCGTGCGCAAGAGATCCCGGGCGAGAGCCTCGGCCTTGTCGGCGAGGGTGAAGGCCTGCTGAAGGTCCTGCGTTCCTAGTGCCTGCCGCGCCTTGTCGACGAAGCTCTGGATCGTCGAGAGCGTTTCCTGTTGATCGGCGCCGAGTCGTCGATCGGCCATCTGCCTGACGATTCTCTCCGTAGCGTCGATTCGCGTCGTCGCGTCCCGACGCAGGCGCTCCTCCTCCGCCTGGCTGAGCTGAGGCGCGAGCTTCGACGGCGCCGCCTGCGCCGGTACGGAAGGCGTCGGAAGCGGTGGGGCCGGCGGCGGCGCCTTCGTAGGTGCGGAAGGCGTGGGAGCCGGCGGGGCCGCCTTCGCGGGCGCGGGAGGCGTCGGAGCCGGTGGGGCCGGCGGCGGCGCCTCCGTAGGTGCGGAAGGCGTGGGAGCCGGCGGGGCCGCCTTCGCGGGCGCGGGAGGCGTCGGAGCCGGTGGGGCCGGCGGCGGCGCCTCCGCGGGTACGGAAGGCGCGGGAGCCGGCGGCGGGCTCACGATGGCCTTCAACTGGGCACAGCCGGCGAACACTGCGAACGAAAGAAGGGTGAACGCGATGAGACGCTCCCGGAGCATCGTCAGGCGGTCGCAGGGGCCGCGAGGAATCGAATCGTGAAGGTCGTGCCTCGGCCGACCAACGAGGTGACGTCGATGCGACCGTCGTGGAGCTGGACGGTTCGGTAGACCATCGAGAGCCCGACGCCGTTGCCGTCGGACTTCGTCGTGAAGTAGAGGTTGAAGATCCGGTCCAGGTCCTTCTCGGGGATCCCCACACCCTCGTCGGCGATCCGGACCACGACGACGTTGTCGGTGTTGACCCCGGTGTTGACCATCGTAGCGATGCCTACCGTACCCCCTTCCGGCATCGCCTGGCAGGCGTTGAGCACGACGTTAAGGAATGCCTGCCGCAGCAGTTCGTGATCGCCCATGACAGCGGGAAGGTCGGGGGCGAATTCCAGCTCGAAACGCACGCTCCGCGACCGCCACTCACCCTCCAAAAGAACCGTCACCTGCTGGAGCAGCGCGTTCAGATCGAGCGGCTTGAGGTCGAGCTCTTGCGGGCGAACGAATCGGAGAAACCCCTGGACCAGGCGATCGAGCCGGCCGATCTCGCGCTTGATGACGGCGAGGCCCTCGCGGACCTCCTCGGACGAGCTGCCGAGGCGTTCCCGCAGGAGCTCCAGGTAGATGGTCATGGCGTTCAGGGGATTCTTGATCTCGTGAGCCACCCCGGACGTGAGCCGTCCCAGGGCGGCGAGCTTCGCCGAGTAGCTGATCAGTGACTCGAGCGTCCGGATCGAATCGAAGTCCCTGAAGAGCACCATCGAGCCCAGCGACTTCCGGTCGTCCGAGAAGAACACGAGGGAAACGAGCAGCTCTCTCGACCGGCCGTCCACCGGAACGGCGACGGAGGCGTTGTGGAATCCCGTGCGGTCGGTGAAGGCCCCCTCGAGCAGAGACCGAAGCGGATGCGCCGGCGCCCACCGCTCGACGAGCGGCGCGCGCGCGGCCTCTTCGAGCGGCACCGCCACGATCGCTTCGGCCGCCCGGTTGTAGAACACCGGCTGGCCCGCGTCGTTCAGGAAGATGATTCCGTCCTCGAGATGATCCATCACCTGTTGCACGCGCGCCGTCTCCGTCGTCTGCGCGAGCCGATCGGCGTGCATCTGCTCGCCCAATCGCTGGATCTGAGCGGCGAGCTGCCCGACCTCGTCGCCCTGCGCGAGCGGAGCCGTCACGTCGAGCTCACCTCGGCGTAGCCGGCCGACGTGCTCGGTGAGGGCCCGAACGGGCCGCAGGATCACGCGGCTGAGACCCAGGGCGAGGAGCCAGGCGAAGGGAAGCGCCAGCGCCGCGAGGGCGACGCTTCGCTCGAGGGCGGCCCGCAGCTCGCGCCGCATGAGCACCGTGGAGACGTCGAGTCGGACCGACCCCAACGGCCGGCCGTCGAGCTGCAAGGGCAGCACCGCCTCGTACACGCCACCCCCGGCGTACAGCGCCTGCACGCGTCCCAGAGGACCGAGCGCGGCCAGCTCGGCCAGCCCGGGGCGGATGGGCACCGCCGTCCCTTCCCTCGTTGGCTCACTGTGCACGACCGCCTGCCCCGTCGTGTCGACGACGGCTACGTGAACGAGGTGCGGCGCGGAACCGACGCTGGCGTCGATCAGCTCACGGAGACCGCGGTCGCGACGCAACGCCTCCCGCGGGTCAACGCCGGCGCTTCGCGCGAGGGAAACGCGCAGGTGGGCATAGATCTGCTTCCCGACGAGGTCCGCGTTTCGGGCCGCCTCCTCGACCACCACACGGCTGAGCTGCGACATGTGGATCACCGTGGTGGTCACGACGACCACGATCGCCAGCAGGGTGAGGCCGACGGCCTCCTTCGCGCGGACGCCGAGGACGACCCTACGCGCCATACCGGCGGAGCTTGTTGTGGAGCGTCTTCAAGCTGATCCCGAGAATTTCTGCGGCCCGCGTCTTGTTGTGATTCACCGAGGCAAGCGTTCGCACGATCAGCTCGCGCTCCGCCGCGTCGACCGTCGTGCCCAGCGCCAGCACCACGGCGTCGGAGCGCTCCGGCCGCGGCTCGCCACCCAGGTCCGCCGGAAGGTGCCGGCCCGCGATGAGGTCGCCGTCGCAGACGACGACGGCGCGCTCGATCGTATTGCGAAGCTCGCGGACGTTGCCCGGCCAGCGGTGACGCTCGAGAACCGCGCGCGCGCCCTCGTCGATCGAGCGGATGCGGCGGTCGTACTTGGCGTTGAACTCCTCGAGGAAGGCATCGACGAGGAGCGGAATGTCCCCGGCGCGATCGCGAAGCGGCGGCAGCGCGATGGAGAACACGTTGAGCCGGTAGTAGAGGTCCTCCCGAAGGGCTCCGTCCTTCAGAGCCTGCCCAAGCTCCTTGTTCGTGGCCGCCACGACGCGAATATCGACCGTGATCTCGGTCTTGCCGCCCAGCCTTCGGAACGAGCCTTCCTCAAGGATGCGCAGGAACTTCGCCTGCGTGGCCGCCGCCATTTCCGCGACCTCGTCGAGGAACAGCGTGCCCCCGTGGGCCAGCTCGAAGCATCCCACGCGCCGCTCCAGGGCGCCGGTGAACGCGCCCTTTTCGTGGCCGAAGATCTCGCTCTCGAGCAGCGTCTCCGGAATGGCGGCGCAGTTGACGGCGACGAACGGCCCCGCCCGTCGTGGGGAGCCATCGTGGAGGCTGCGAGCCAAAAGTTCCTTGCCGGTACCGCTCTCCCCGGTGACGAGCACGGACGCGGCGGTGGGCGCGGCCAACTCGACGAGCCGGTACACCTCCTGCATCGCGGGGCTGCGGCCGACGAACTTCCCGAATCCCCAGACCTGCTTGACGCGACGCCGCAGGAGCGCCATCTCACGGAGGGCCTCGCCCTTCTCGAGGGCCTTGGCCACGAGGATCCGGAGCCGCGCCGCGTCGACGGGCTTGGTCAGATAGTCGTAGGCTCCCTCCTTCATGGCGGAGACCGCTGTCTCGACCGTTCCGTGACCGGTGAGGATGATGACGGCGGCGAACGGGAGTTCGGCCTGCAGGGTGCGGAGGAGCTCGAGCCCGTCCTGACCCGGCATGATGAGGTCGGCAACGACCAGGGCCGGCAGGAGCGCCTTCGCTCTCTCGAGCGCCTCACTACCGTCGGCGGCGCCCTCGACCTCGTAGCCCCATCCCGACAGGAGCACCGTCAGCCCCCGCCGCGAAGCTTCGTCATCCTCGGCCACGAGAATCCGCGCGCGCACTCCACCGCCTTTGGTCATTCGGCGATTATAATCCTGTGTGGATGCGCCCATCATGCTGGAGGCGCCCTTTCGCCGGGCGCGATGGAAAGGACAGACATGCTGAAGCAGCCGTCGGCCGAGTACCGCGGGTTCCGTACGCGCGGGGTTCGCCTGAACGAGGACATGCTCCCCGAGTTGGGCCGCCTTTCTGCCGGACGGACGCGGCCCATGCTCCGGGCGCTCCACGCCTTCGACAAGGCCCACGCGGTGATGCTGGGCGAGGAGCACCTGCTCGCCCCCGCCCACGCCGCGGCGATCCTGCGCGCGCTGAGGCAGATGGAAGCTGACGGCGTGGAGGACGTGCGGCTGCGGGTGGGCGGCGGGCTGCATTCCGGCGAGCAGTATCTGATCCGCGTCCTCGGCGAAGACATCGGGGGACGTTTGCACCTCGCGCGCAGCTCGGGGGATCTCAGCTCCGTCGCCATCAACGTCCTCCAGCGCGAGAGCCTGCTCGTCGTCATGGAAGCGGTGAACCGCTTGCGCGGCGTGCTCGTCGGCCTCGCCCGCGAGCATACGGACACGATCCTTCCCGGCTACTCCTTCGGCCAGCACGCCCAGCCCATGACGCTCGCCCATCTCTGGCTCTCGTGGGCGGCGACGCTGGCGCGCGACTTCGACCGCCTGCACGGCGCCTTCCGGCGCATCAACGTGAGCCCGGCCGGTGCCGTCATCATGGTCGGCTCTGACTTCCCCTTGAACCGCCGGCGCACGGCCGAGTTGCTCGGCTTCGACGCCGTCCACGAAAACGCCGCCGACGCCATCCTCGAGCTGACCGCCGACGACATCCTGGACGCGCCCATGGTCCTCGCCGTGCTCTATCACTCGATGGCGAAATGGGCGGACGA
>JBGPYK010000008.1:0-17744 GCA_041493245.1 Methylomirabilia bacterium
CACCCTCGTTCTCGCGATCCTCGTCGTCGACGACAACGAGCATCCGACCCTGCCGGATCTCCTCGATGGCCTCCTCGATCGTGGCGAAGACGGTCATGACGCCCCCCTGAGCGTTAGCGCCCGGAGCACGTACTTGCCGATCACGTCGGCTTCGATGTTCACCGCGTTTCCGTCCTTGAGCCGCCCCAGGTTCGTCGCCTCCAGCGTATGCGGGATCAGCATCACCTCGAAGCCCAAGTCGTCCAGCGCCGCCACCGTCAGGCTCACGCCGTCCACGGCGACCGAGCCTTGGGTCACCAGGAGCGGCGCCAGCTCGGGGCCCGGCAGGGCGAAGCGCACCCGCACTGTCGATTCTACACGGGTTACGTCCGTGACGACGGCCACGCCGTCCACATGCCCGAGCACCAGATGGCCGCCCAGGGCGGCGCCGAGCCGGAGCGGGCGCTCGAGGTTGACGCGGTCGCCCACGGTGAGTCGGGAGAGCGCCGTGCGTTCGAGCGTCTCCGGCCCGACGTCGAAGACTAGCCCGTGCAGCTTACGCTCGACGACGGTAAGACAGACGCCGTTGACGGCGACGCTCGCGCCCACCTCGCTCCCCTCGAGCGTCGTCGAGGCGGCGATCTCGAGCCGACGGATCGCGCCCGTTCCCGCGAGACCACGCACGACCCCGAGCTCCTCCACGATTCCCGTGAACATATTTAGTTTAGTCTCCGCCCGGGCGACCGACGGGTACGACATCGCCTTCGATGAGGAGATCGTCGCCGACCCGTGTGACTTCTAGCGCGGTGAGGCGGGGCGCACCCTTAAGCGGGCTGCCCGCGCCGCCGATGACCGGCGTCGCGGTCCGGCCGCCGACCAACCGCGGCGCCACAAACATGACGACACGATCGACGAGCCCCGCATCAAGAAAAGCCCCATGGACCTCGCCACCGCCTTCGACGAGCACCGCGCGCACCTCGCACGCCGCGAGCGCGGCGAGAGCTCCGCGCAGATCCACGCGGCCGACGCGTTCCGCTACCGTCACCACGGTCGCCCCGGCCGCCCGCAGCGCCGCGGCCCGGGCGGTGTCGGCGTTGTTACCAATGATGATCATCGCACGCGCCGGCGTACCTCCGGCGATGAGCCGGGCGTCGACGGGTGTCCGGGCCGCCGAGTCGAGGACGACGCGATAGGGCTCCCGCGGCCACGGTCGGTCGAGTCGGACCGTGAGTGCCGGGTCGTCGCGCAGGGCGGTCTCGACGCCCACGACGATGGCGTCCGCCTGGCTGCGCAGGCGGTGCGCGGCCGCTCGGGCCGCGGGGCCGGTGATCCACTTCGACTCACCGTAGACATCGGCGATTCGGCCGTCGAGGGTCATCGCGGCCTTGAGCGTCACGTGGGGCCGGCCGAGGCGCATCGCGGTGAGGAACGCGCGGTTCTGTAACTCGGCCTCTGCGCCGAGCACGCCGTCCGTCACTTCCACGCCTGCCGCCCGCAGCGCCGCCAGGCCGCGTCCGCCGACGAGTGGGTTCGGGTCGATGAGGGCGGCGACGACCCGGTTGATGCCGGCAGCGAGCACGACCGGGGCGCACGGTGGCGTGCGCCCGTGGTGCACGCAGGGCTCGAGCGTCACGTAGAGCGTGGCGCCGCGGGCGCAGGCCCCCGCGGCCGCGAGCGCGGCCACTTCGGCGTGGGGGCCGCCCGCCGCCTCGTGGAAACCCTCGCCCACGATCGTCTCCCCGCTCACGACGACGGCGCCGACCATGGGGTTGGGCGACGTCAGGCCGCGCCCGCGCTCGGCCAGATCGAGCGCCCGCCGCATGAAGCGCGCGTCGTGCTCGGCGTTCACCGCAGCTCCGCCCTCATTCGAGCGGCACGAGGGCGTCGACGAACGGCCCCGGTTCGAAGGGCTGGAGATCCTCCACCCGCTCGCCGACGCCCACGAGCTTGATTGGCAACTTGAGCTCGCGGACGATCCGCACGATGATGCCGCCCTTCGCCGTTCCGTCGAGCTTTGTGAGGACGAGGCCCGTGAGGGGAACGGCCTCGTGGAACTGTCGCGCTTGGGCGAAGCCGTTCTGTCCCGTCGGCGCGTCGAGCACCATGAGGGTCTCGTGGGGCGCGCCGGGAAGCTGGCGTTCGATCACCCGGCGGAGCTTGGTCAGCTCGCTCATCAGGTTCGACTTGGTGTGCAACCGTCCCGCGGTGTCGATGATCAACGCGTCGACCGCGCGGGCGGTGGCGGCCTTGAGCGCGTCGAAGACCACGGCGGCAGGGTCGGAACCGGGCGCCTGCCGGATGACCTCGACGCCGATCCGCTCCCCCCACGTCTCGAGCTGCTCGATCGCCGCCGCGCGGAAGGTGTCGGCCGCGACCAGCACCACTTCCCGACCGGAGCCCTTCAGCATCGTAGCCAGTTTCGCGCACGTCGTCGTCTTGCCGGAGCCGTTGACACCGAGCATCAGGATCACCGACGGCCGGTGATCCAGTTCCAGCGGCTGCGCGGCCCCGGTTAGCGTCTCGCCGAGGAACCGCCGGAACAGCGGGCGGAGTTGCTCGGCGCGCGTGACCGTGCCGAACATGACCTCCTCGCGCGCGCGGTTCGTGAAGTCCGCGGCGAGGGCGGGGCCGAGATCCGCAGCAATGAGGATCTCCTCGATCTCCCCGTAGAGCGCCTCGTCGATGGGACGGTCGGGCCTGAGCACCGCGGCCAGCTCCGCGCCCAGAAACTCTCGGGAGCGCTGGAGTCCCGCGCGGAGACGCTCGCCCAAGTCGGAGAAGAACTTCATGGCTCTGCCGGCGGCAAGACCAGGCGCCTGACGACGGCGCCGCGGCCGCCCAGCGGCGGCAGCGTCCGCCCGTTCAGCTCGAGCGTGATGCCGCCCGCGTTGCCGACGCTGAGGACGAATGGCCGGTTCGACACCCACTCCCGGACCTCACCGGCGGGAATCGTCTCCTCGGTTGCGCGGCCATCGTCGGTCCGCACGCGCAGCCACGTCACCTCCGACGTTCGCACCACCAGCCGGTAGGGCGATGTCACGGCGCCGAGCCGCAGCGCAGCGAGGTCGGTACCGACCGCCTGTGGATGGGAAGTGTCCGTCGCGGGCCGGGTCTCCGGCGATGGCGCGGGTGCGGTCTCCGCCACATGAGGCGCGGATGCGCCAGGCTCCGGCGCTGCCGCGGGCGCCGACAGAGGGGTGGCGACCCCGGGCGGAGGGACGGCGGGAGTGGTGCCCACGGCCGGAAGCGGACGCAGCGCGACGGAGGCCGCCGGCGCCTCAGCGCGGCCAGCGGTACCATCGGGACGCCCCGAATGGAGGAACAGCGTAACGACAAAGAGCGCGAGGCCAAAACCGACGACGAGCACGAAGCTGACGAGGATCGTCTCCCGTCTGCGGCCTCCGTTGTCCGCCGTTCGCGGGAGCGGCGGCCCCGCGGCCGCCCGGGCCGCCGGCATGGGTACGCCGGCGCTCTCGCCATATCGCGTCAGCGCCTCCTCGGGAGAGACGCCCACGACCTGACAGTACGCACGAATGTAACCCTTGGTGAAGACCGGCGCCGGGAGGGCCCCGAAGTCCTCGCGCTCCAGCGCTTCCAGGTAGCCGGACGCGACGCGGGTCACGCGGGCCATCTCCTCGATCGAGAGGCCGCGCTGCTGCCGCAGACCGCTCAGATACGGACCCAGCGACGGCATACCGTTGCGCAGGAGTCGAGTCTAACGTATCTGCCGTGGCATTTCACGCGCCACGGCCAGCGCGCGACGGCGGGACGCGCTACGACGCGTCGGCCAGGTTGACGGAGACGAGCTTCGAGAGTCCCGGCTCCTCCATCGTCACCCCGTAGAGTACGTCAGCTGCTTCCATCGTGTTGCGGTTGTGGGTGATGACGAGAAACTGCGTCTGGCTCGTCAACTCGCGGAGGACGCGCAAGAAGCGGTGGATGTTTGCGTCGTCGAGAGGGGCGTCCACCTCGTCCAGCACGCAGAACGGACTCGGGCGGAAGTAGAAGATGGCGAAGAGCAACGCCAGGCCGGTGAGCGCGCGCTCGCCGCCGGAGAGCAGCGTGGCCGACTGCAGCCGCTTGCCGCGTGGCTGCGCCATCAGCTCGATACCGGTGTCGAGCGGGTCGCCGCCCTCGTCGGCTTCTACCAGGCGCAGCTCCGCGCGCCCACCCTCGAAGAGCCGCTCGAAGAGCCGCCCGAACTGTCCGTTGATCTCCTGGAAGGCCTGCAGGAACCGTTCCTGAGCGGTCCGCGTCATCCCGCGTAGCGCCTTCTCGAGATCCCTGATCGAGGCGACGAGATCGTCGTGCTGCGTACGCAGGAACGTCAGACGCTCGTCCAGCTCGCGGTACTCCTCGTCGGCGACCAAATTAACGGGCCCGATGGCTTCGAGCTTCTCCGTCAACTCCGCCAGTCGGCCACGGAGACCGACGAGGTCACGGTCGGGGTCATCGCGCGCGAGGAGCGCCGCTTCGTCGGCGCCGTACGCCCGCTGCACCTCCAGGGCCAGCTCCTCGCGGCGCACCCGGCGTTCGGTCGCCGCCAGTTCGCGTTCATGGATGGACTCCACAAGCCGCCGCAGCTCTGCTTCCACACCGCGCAACTCGTTCTCGAGGATGCGCAGCCCGGCAAGGACACCCTCGTGGTGCTCACCCGCGTGTCGGGCCTCGGCCTCGGCCCGGTCGCGCTCCGTCGCCACGCCGCGCGCCGCGGCGTCGGTCCGCTCGCGCTCCTCGGCGAGCCACACACGCCGCTCGGCGACCTGCGTCTCGCGCGGGCGGGCCTGGCCCAGCCGCTGGTCGAGATCCGCCTCGATCTCGTCGAGCCGGCTCAACTCCCGGCGCAGCGCCTCGACACGCTCGGCGACCGACGCTGCGTCCACCCGACGGGCCGTCAGCTCGGTGACAAGCGTGGTCTCCCGCTCCTGCGCAGTCTCGATCGCCTCGCGCAGCGCCGTGATCCCCGCCTCGCGCGACGCCTCCGCCTCGCGCGCGGCGGTGATGCGCTGCTCGAGGCGCCGGAGCATGCCGACGGCCTCCTCGCGCTCCTGCTCCACCTGCCCCGACTCGATCCGCACCGTCACCGTGTGGCGGTGCACCCTCTCGTGGTCTCGCGCGGCCTGCTCCAAATCCTTCTCGCCCGCCATCCGGGCCGTCTCGCGCGTCTGGATCGATTGCTCGAGGAGTGGCAACCGCGCGCGCCGGGCCGCTACGTCCCCGGCGAGCGCGCTCACCTTGGTCTGTATGGTCTCAACCGTGGCGCCCAGCCGCGCCACTTCGTCTTCGAGCTCCCGCACCTGCCGCTTGCGCGCGAGAAGCGAGTGCGCGCTGTCGGCGGCAGCGTCGTCGCCGCCGCCTCCGCGCAGCCGCCCCGTGGGCCCCAGCACCTCGCCCGCCGGTGTCACGTAGGTCGCGACCATACCGTTCTTGCGCCAGAGCGTCTCCGCCTCGTCGAGGTGCTCGACGAGCGCTACGCGGTCAAGGAGGTATGGCACGAGTCCGGCCCATCTCGCTCCCACCCGCCCGGCGATCCAGCGGACGCCGTTGTCGGAGGGAGCGGGCGCCGGGGGAGGGAGATGCTCGAGCGGTACGAAGGTTGCCGTCCCGCCATGGATCGAGCGCAGATAGGCGACGGCGGCCCGCCCGTGTTCGAAGCGTTCGACGACGATCCACTGTAGGCGCTCGCCCAGCACGGCCTCCACCGCCCGTTCCAGCTCGCCCGGGACGTCGAGGAGATCGGCCACCGTGCCGACGATCCCCGCTTGCATCGCCGCGCCCTCGGCGAGGATCGCCCGCACGCCGGCGCCGTAGCCCTCGCGCGCGCGCGCGAGCTGCCGCAGGGCTTCCAGGCTCGAGCTGCGCGCGGCCAGGGCGAGGCGCGCTTCGCCGAGCTGCGCCTCGGCCTCGTCGAGCTGCCCCTCTGCCTGGCGCAGCATGGCTTCGAGTTCCAGGCGCTGGGCGCCGAGCGAAGACAGGTCCGCGAGCACCCGGTCTCGAGCGGCCTCGATGCCCGCACGCTCACTCAGGAGCCTGGCGGCCTCCGCCTCGGCCTCCGCCATTTCCGCCGCGAGGCGTTCGCCCCGGCGGGCGAGCTGCAGCTCGCGCTCCCGCAGCTCCCCCGCCGATCGCATGAGGTCCGTCCGCTCCGCGGCGATGCGGACCTGCTCGAGGCGGAGGGCCTCGAGCCGGTCGCGCTCGGCGGCGAGACCGGCGCGGTGCTGATCGACCATTGTCTCCAGGCCGCGCACCGTCTCCGCGTGTTCGCCGACGAGACGTTCGGCCTCGCCGAGGGCGGCGCGGGTGTTCCCGCGGTCGGCGGCGATGGCGGCCAGCCGATCCGTCGTCAGGCGGATCTCCTCGGCGACCCGCGCAGCCTCCTCCGCGGCCTCCCGGATTTGGACGCCCATGTGCTCGCGGCGCTCCAGCAACCGTTCCAGGTCCGACTGGACTTTCTGCAGGGAGCCCCGGAGATCGGAGAGCCGATGATCGCTCTCCTGGATGACCTGGCGCTGGCTCGCTTCGCGGCCGCCGAGCTGGGCGATGCGCGCCCGGATCTCCTGTTCGCGGTCCCCATGTTCGGTCAGCTCGCGCGCCAGGCGATCGCCGTCCGCCTTGAGCGCGGCATAGTCGGCGGCCACCAACGTGAGGGCGAGATCCCTCCGCTCGGTCTCGAGCGTCTTGTACTGCTGCGCCTTCCGGGCCTGGCGCTCAAGCGAGCCGAGCTGCCGTTTCACTTCGTCCATGACGTCGCGGACACGCAGAAGATTCTGGCGCGCGCCGTCGAGCTTCCCCTGCGTTTCGGTGCGCTGCTGTTTGTAGCGCGCGATCCCCGCCGCCTCCTCGATGAAGACCCGCCGCTCGTGCGGCTTCGCGGTCAGCACGTGATTGAGCTTGTCTTGATCCATCACGGAGTACGCGCGCGGATTGGCCCCCGTGCCGGCGAAGAGATCGAGGATGTCGCGCAAGCGCGATTCCGTCTTGTTGAGCAGGTACTCGCTCTCGCCGGTCCGATAGAGGCGCCGGCTGACGGCGACCTCGCTCCACGGCACCGCCAGCGCACCGTCGTTGCTGAAGATCAACTCGACCTCGGCGAGGCCCACGGGCTTGTGGGAAGCCGAGCCGTAAAAGATCAGATCCTCCATCCGCTGGCCGCGCAGGAGCTTGGCGCTCTGCTCGCCGAGCGCCCAGCGGACCGCATCGGAGATGTTGCTCTTCCCGCACCCGTTCGGACCCACGATCGCGCTGATACCAGGCAGGATCTTCACGGTCGTTCGTTGGCCGAACGACTTAAAGCCGTGCAGGGTGACGGACTCAAGGCGCATAGAAGCTTTGTATCACGACCCCCCGGCCCCGACCAAATCAAAAAGCACCAGGGGTAGGGCCAGAACGGCCCAAAGAACCCTACATCTGGCGAGGGGTCAGCTCCCTTTCAGGTAGCAACACTTCTTGTACTTCTTCCCGGAGCCGCAGAAACAGGGGTCGTTGCGCCCGATCTTCGTGCCGTCCGCGGCCCGGGGGGCGGGCGCGCGCAGAGCGGACACTTCCGGCACGCGCCGCGTTTCGGCGGCGGCGTCACCACGGGATTCCGTGGTGTCAGCCCAGGCGGTGATCGTGGGCAGCTCCATGGGAGCGTCGCGGACGATTTGGACCTTGAACAGACGCTCGACGACGAGCGCCTTCATCCGCTCGGCCATGTTTTGGAAGAGATCGAAGGCCTCCCGCTTGTATTCGGTGAGCGGGTCGCGCTGGCCGTAGCCGCGCAGGCCGATGCCCTCCTTGAGATGGTCGATCGAGAGCAGGTGGTCCTTCCACTGCGCGTCGATCACGATGAGCATTTCGTGGCGCTCAAGCGCGCGGAGGAGGTCGGCGCCCAGCTCGCGCTCGCGCTCGGCGTAGCGATCGCGCACGGCGCCGTTCACCAGCTCTTCCAGCCCGTCCCGCGAGACCACTTCCTGGAACTGGGCCGCCGGGATGCGCACGTCGAACTGGGGGAAGAGTGCCTCGGCCAGACCGGCCAGGTCCCAGTCCTCGGGGTGCGCGGCCTCGGCGGCATAGCCATCGAGCGTGGTCGCCGCGAGATCCTCGATCCACTCGCCGATCGTTTCGGCCTGGCTCTCACCATCGAGGACCTGCCGGCGCATGCCGTAGACGATCTCGCGCTGCTTGTTCATGACGTCGTCGTACTCGAGCAGGTGCTTGCGGATCTCGAAGTTGTGATTTTCGACCCGCTTTTGCGCAGTAGCAATGGCGCGCGTCACCAGCTTGTGCTCGATCGGCTCGCCCTCCTCCATCCCCAGCCGGTCCATGATCCGCTGAATCCGCTGCGAGCCGAAGATCCGCAGCAGGTCGTCCTCGAGCGAGAGGTAAAAGCGCGAGGAGCCGGGATCCCCCTGGCGGCCCGAGCGGCCGCGGAGCTGGTTGTCGATGCGGCGCGACTCGTGGCGCTCGGTGCCCACGATGTGCAGGCCGCCGTGCGAGACCACCCGCTCGTGCTCCGGCTGCGTGATGCGCCGCGCCTCCGCCAGCGTGGCGGCCCGGGCCTCGGCGGGAGCCGTGGCGGGATCGAGGCCCCGCTTGCGAAGGATCTCCTTCGAGAGGAAGTCAGGGTTGCCGCCGAGCAGGATGTCGGTCCCGCGCCCCGCCATGTTCGTCGCGATCGTCACCGCCCCCTCGCGACCGGCTTGGGCCACGATCTCGGCTTCCCGGTCGTGATACTTCGCGTTGAGGACCTCGTGACGGACCCCGCGCTTCTTGAGGAGCTTCGAGAGCTGCTCGGACTTCTCGATTGACACGGTGCCCACGAGGACAGGCTGGCCGTGCTCGTGGCACGTGATGATGTCCTCGACGACCGCGTTGAACTTCTCGCGCTCGGTCTTGTACACGACGTCAGGATGGTTGAGCCGGAGGAGCGAGCAGTTGGTGGGGATCACGGTGACGTCCAGCTTGTAGATCTTGGCGAACTCCTCGGCCTCGGTCTCCGCGGTGCCCGTCATGCCCGCCAGCTTCTTGTACATCCGGAAGTAGTTCTGGAAGGTGATGGTCGCCAGCGTCTGGTTCTCGCGCTCGATCCGCACGGCTTCCTTGGCCTCGACCGCCTGGTGGAGGCCATCCGACCACCGCCGCCCCGGCATCATCCGCCCCGTGAACTCGTCGACGATGATGATCTGCCCATCCTTGATGACGTAGTCGACGTCCTTCCTGAAGAGCGCGTGGGCCCGGAGCGCCTGCTGGACGTGGTGGAGGGCGTCGATGTGCTGGGGGTCGTACAAGTTGTCGACGTTGAGCAGCCGCTCGCACGACACGATCCCCTGCTCGGTGAGCGCGACCGCCTTCGACTTCTCGTCGACGATGTAGTCGCCCTCCTTCTGCTCCTCGATCTCCGACAGCTTGCCCTCGACGATGGTGGCCGCGCGGCGCAGCTTCGGGATGATCCGGTCGATCTTGTAGTAGAGGTCCGTCGACTCGTCGGCCGGGCCCGAGATGATCAGCGGCGTGCGCGCCTCGTCGATGAGGATCGAGTCGACTTCGTCGACGATCGCATAGTGCTGCTCGCGCTGGACCATCTCCTCGCGGGCGAAACGCATGTTGTCCCGGAGGTAGTCGAAGCCGAACTCATTGTTGGTGCCGTAGGTGACGTCAGCCTGGTAGCCCTCGGGGCGCGTGCACGGCCGGAGGGCGAGCATGCGGACGTCGGCGGTGACGTAGCCCGGGTCGTACCGGAACGAGGCCTCGTGCTGGATGACGCCGACGGCCAGACCGAGGGCGTGGTAGACGGGCCCCATCCACTGCGCGTCGCGCCGCGCCAGGTAGTCGTTGACGGTGACGATGTGAACGCCCTCGCCGGTGAGCGCGTTGAGATAGGCGGGCAGCGTCGCCACCAACGTCTTGCCCTCGCCCGTCGCCATCTCGGCGATCTTTCCCGTATGCAGCACCATGCCGCCGATGAGCTGGACGTCGAAGTGACGCATGCCGAGGCTCCGGCGCGCGGCTTCGCGACAGACAGCAAAGGCGTCCGCCAGGATGTCGTCCGGGTCCGCGCCCGCGCCCAGGCGCCGGCGGAACTCGTCGGTCTTGGCCCGCAGCTCGGCGTCGCTCAGCGTCCGGAGCCCCGGTTCGAACGCGTTGATGGCCTGGACCGTGGGCATCATCCGCTTGACGTCGCGCTCGTGCTTGGTGCCGAAGACTTTCCGGAGGAGGGCGTTCAACATGATTTGAACTCCATTATACAGGCCTAGACGGGCCGCCCCCGTCGTGGCCCGCCGAGCAGCTCGCGCGCGTGTCCCAGCGACGCCGCCGTCGGAGGGTCGCCGCTGAGCATCCGTGCGACTTCCTCGATCCGTTCCTCCGCCTTGAGCAAGCCGACCGTCGCCCGCGTTCGCCCGGCACGCACCGACTTGGCGACACGCAGGTGGTGGTCCGCGGCGGCGGCGATCGGCGCGAGGTGCGTCACGCACAGCACCTGTCGACGCTGGGCGACGGCAGCGAGCTTCTGGGCGACGACGCCCGCCGTGCGACCGCCGATCCCCGCGTCGACCTCGTCGAAGACCATGGTCGGGATGCGGTCGGCAGTGGCGAGGACCACCTCGAGGGCCAGCATCGTCCGCGACAGTTCGCCGCCGGAAGCGATGCGCGTCAGCGGCCGCATGTCCTCACCGGGATTCGCTGAGAAGCGGAACTCCACGCGCTCGAGTCCCCGGGCGGAGACCTGCTCGGGCGGCACTTCTTCCACCGCGACTTCGAACACGGTCCGCTCCATCCCGAGGGCCCGGACCTCCTTCTGCGCGAGCGCACCGAGCTTCGCCGCCGTGGCGCGACGCTGGGCACCGAGGATTTCGGCCACGGTCAGCAGCTCGGCCCGGAAGGCCTCGACGCGCGTCTCCTCGGCCACGAGCAATTCATCATGGCGGACGAGGCGATCGAGATCGGCCGCCACCCGCTCACGGAACGCGAGCATCGCCTCGACCGAGTCCTCGTACTTTCGCTTGAGACGCGTCAGCGCGTCGAGACGATCGTCGATCACCTCCAGTCGCCCCGGCTCGAAGACGACGCTCTCGCGCAGGCTCCGGATCGCGAGGAGTGCCTCCTCGATCTGCGCCTGGGCTCCGTCCAGCACCTCGGCGGGAACCCCGAACGCGGGGTCGAGGCGGCCCAGTTCGCGCAGGAGCTTCGCCGCCTGCGCCAGGCGGCCGATGGCGGCAGACTCATCGTCCCTGAGCAGCCCCGTGGCCGCCACGAGCCCCGCGGTAAAGCGCTCGGCGTGCTGGAGCCGGCGCTGCTCGGCTCTCAGCTCTTCCTCCTCGCCGGGACGCAGGCGGGCGCCGTCCAGCTCGGAGAGCTGAAAGCGCAGCAGATCCCCACGCTGGGCCGCGTCGCGGTCCGCCAGCCGCAGCCCGGCGAGCGCCTCGCCCGCCGCGTGGAACCGCCCGTACAGTTCGGCCAGGCGGGCGCGAAGCTCCTCCGCGCCCGCGAAGCGGTCGAGAAGGTCGAGCTGGGCGCCGGGCTCGAGCAGCCGCTGCTGCTCGTGCTGGCCGTGGACCTCGACGAGGTGATCGCCGAGGCGCTCAAGCAAGCCCACGGTCACTGGCGAGTCGTTGACGAAGGCGCGGTGACGGCCTGAGCGGGCCAACTCCCGGCGGATGACCAGCTCCCCGTGCTCCGCCACGAGGCCGGCGTCCTCCAGCACCGCCGCCACCGCTGCGTCCCCCTCCACGTCGAACACCGCCTCGACCGCGGCGGACTCCGCGTCGGTCCGGATCACGTCGGCCTGGGCCCGACCACCCCGCACGAGGAGGATCGCGTCCGCGAGGATCGACTTGCCCGCGCCCGTCTCGCCGGTGAGCACGTTGAGGCCCGCGTCGAAGGGGACCGTCATCGCCTCGATGACGGCGAAGTTGCGGATCCGCAGCTCACGCAGCATCAGCGCGATGCTAGCCTAGACGCGGAGCGCTGCTCAAGCCGTATCCGCGGTGAGACGGCGGCCGCCGGGCGGTCACGCGACTGCGGTCAGCGTTCGCCCCACTTGAGCTTGGTACGGAGCACCGAGAAGAAGTGCTTCTGGGGGAAGCGGACGAGGCGGATCGCGGACGGGGCCCGGCCGACCTCGACCACGTCGTGCTCGCGGAGGCTGATCCCCACCTGCCCGTCGACGGTCAGCATCACTTCCTGCGGCGTGAGGAGCGTGACCTCCACGCGGTGAGCGCCGGGAACGACGATGGGGCGGTTCGTCAGGGTGTGCGAGCAGATCGGCGTGAGCACGATCCCGTCCATCGTGGGGTAGAGAATCGGGCCGCCGGCAGAGAGCGAGTACGCGGTCGAGCCGGTGGGCGTGGAGATGATGAGCCCGTCGGCCCGATAGGCGGTCGCGTATTGGCCCTCGACGGAAACGGCAAGGCTGACGATCCGGCTCATCGCGGCCTTGGTGATGACCGCGTCGTTCAGCGCGAGCCACGTGCCGACGACCTCGCCGTTGCGCCGGACACCCGTGGCCAGCATCATCCGCTCCTCGATGACCAACTCGCCGCGCAGAAAGGCCTCGAGGGCGGGGACCATCTGATCCAGCGTCGTCGCGGTGAGGAAGCCGAGGCCGCCGAGGTTGACGCCGACGATCGGGATCCCGAGATCGCCGACCGCGCGCGCCATCGAGAGCAGCGTGCCGTCGCCGCCCAGGACCACGAGCAGGTCGACCTGGATCGGCAGGTCGGCCCGCCGCGCCCCCGTAAGGTGGAGGTCGGGAACGAGGTCAGCCGCCTCCTTCTCCACGAGCAGCGGCAGGCCCCGCCGCGCGGCCCACCCCACCAGCGTCCGTAGCGCGCCCGCAGCCTCGGCGGCGTCGGGCTTGGCCACGACGCCGAGACGTTTCACGCGAGGGCCTCGACGGTCCGGGTGATCAGCGTCTCGAGGTCGGAGGCGGTGCGGCCGTGGCTGGAGAGATGGAGGAAGAACTCGCGGTTGCCCTTCGGGCCCCGGAGCGGCGAAGCGGTCACGCCGAGCACGTGCCATCCCCGGAGCACTGAGTAACGCGCCAGCCGGGCAACGACCGCGCGGTGCTGGGCGGGGTCGCGGACCACCCCGCCCTTGCCGACCGCCTCGCGACCCGCCTCAAACTGCGGCTTCACGAGGGCGATCACCTCCCCGCGGGGGGCGAGGACGCCGAACACGGCGGGCAAGATTTTCTCGAGCGAGATGAAGGCCACGTCGACGACGGCCAGCGACGGTCGCTCGGGGAAGACCCGAGGATCGAGCACGCGGGCGTTGGTCTGCTCCATGACCAGGACCCGCGGATCCTTGCGCAGCCGCACGTCCAGCTGCCCCGTCCCCACGTCGACGGCGAAGACCCGGGCGGCCCCGCGCTGGAGCAGGCAGTCGGTGAAGCCGCCGGTGGACGCGCCGACGTCGATACAGACCCGGCCGGCGACTTTCGTGCCGAAGTGCACCACAGCGTGAGCCAGCTTCTCGCCCCCGCGGCTCACGTAAGGGGAGCGACCCGTCACTTCGATCTCGGCCGTCGGTGCTACCAAAGCGCCCACCTTGTCCACCCGGGTGCCGTCGACGAGGATCTCGCCGGCCAGGATCAGGCGGGTCGCACGCTCACGGCTCTCCACGAGACCCTGCTCCACGAGCAACCGGTCGATACGCATTCGAGTCGCCATCCCTTTCGTCGCCATTCTTTATATTATAGGCGACGGCTCCGGCGCGGCCGCAGAACAAAGAGGAGGCCCATGCCGGCGATGAAACCACCGATGTGGGCGAAAAAAGCCACGCCGCCCTCCGCGCCACCGGTGACGCTGAGGCTCAGGTAGCCCGACAAAAACTGCAGGACGATCCACAGCCCGAGCACGATCACGGCGGGGAGGTGAATGAACCGCCAGAAGAACCCGAAGGTGACCAAGGTGAGCACCGTAGAGTATGGGAAGAGGAGGAAGTAGGCGCCGAGGACGCCGGACACGGCGCCGCTGGCGCCGACCATCGGGGTGGTCGACGCCGGATTGATCATGATTTGGGCCATGGCCGCGGCCACACCGGAGGCAACGTAGAAGACAACGAAGCGTCCGTGGCCGAGCGTGTCCTCCACGTTGTTGCCAAAGATCCAGAGGTACAGCATGTTGCCCCCAAGGTGCAGTAGACCGCCGTGCAGAAACATCGACGTGAAGACGGTGAGCACGGGGTGCGGGAAATCCTCGAGGACGCGGCACTCGCCGGTGAGCCGGCAGGGCACCACCCCGAACTCGAGGACGAAGTCCAAGGCCGCCCGCTGGGCGCCGGGGTGCGGGCCCATCTGCAGGGTGAGTTGGTAGACGAGGACGGCAACGTTGAGCCCGATGACGGCCAGTGTAACGACGGGAACGCTCTGGCTCGGGACATCGTCCTTGAGGGGGATCATGGCCGCGGCCTCAGCACGACGACGGTGGGGCGCTCGAGATAGCGCTCGGCGACGCGCGCCACGTCGGCGGCGGTGACGGCGTCGACGGCACGGGCGTAGCGCTCGGGATAGTCCCAGCCGGCGCCGGCCAGCTCGAAGAAGGCCAGGTACCACGAGTGACGGGCGTTGGTACGCCGGTCCATGGCCAGGTTGCCGAGGACGTAAGCCTTCGCCCGGGCCAGCTCCGCCTCGTTCGGCCCCTCCGTCCTGAAGTGGTCGATCTCGCTCCGCATCCCCGCTTCGGCCGCCTCGACGGTCTCACGTGCCGTCCCCATGTAGCTCACGAAGACGCCCGGACCTACACGGGACGGGTTGAGCATCCCCAGCGAGTACGCCAGCCCGCGATGATCACGGAGCGTGACGAAGAGTCGCCCCGCCATGCCGCCGCCGAGGACGGCGCTCATGACCTTCCCGGGTGCGTAGTCGGGCTCTCCGATGCCGGGGCCGAGGAAGCCCATGAGGATCTGGGCCTGGTGCACGGGCCGTTCCAGCACCCGTCGCTGCGACGACGGCGCCGGTGCCGGCGGGTGCTCCACGGCGCCAGCGACGCCTCCGGGAAGGTTGGCGAAGAGACGCTCGACTTGACGCCGGACGCTCTCGTGGTCGACACGACCGCTGACGGCGAGGACCATGGCCCCCGCGCGGTAGACGCGCCCGTAGTGCGCGACGAGATCCCCCCGGCCCAGCCGCTCCACGCTCGCCTTCTGTCCCATCGTCGGGAGCGCGTAGGGGTGGGCCGCGTAGAGCTGGCCGGACAGCGTGTCAAGAGCGAGCGAGAACGGCGTCTCGGATCTCGTCTGGATCTGACTCGCGATGAGCCGGCGCTCGCGCTCCACCTCCTCCGGCGGGAACGTCGGCGCCAGGGCAACGTCCGCGAGCAGATTGAGGAGGGCCTCCCGGTGGGGGGCAAGGGCTCCGCCGCGGATCTCGACGTAGTCAACGTCCCCGGAAGCGTCGACCGAGCCACCGATGTCCTCTGCCGCCTCCACGATCTGTCGGGCGGAGCGGCGGATGGTCCCGCGGATCATGACGCGCTGGACAAAATTGCTGATCCCGGACGTCGCGGGCGTCTCATACCGCGAGCCGGACTTCACCTGGAGCGATACGTTCACGACCTCGGCGCTCGGATCCTCACGTACCACCAGCCGCAGCCCGCCCGGCAGCACGTGGAGAGTGACGGTCGGCGGCTCCGCGGCCCCCGCGGCGAGGGGAACCATGAGCAGCAGCGTTGAGAACCGCACGGCCAGCGCGACTCCGATCCTCATCGAGGGCCCGGGGGGACGAAGACGACACGAGCGTACCGCTCGGGGTCAAAGTAACGGCGCGCGGCGGCCCGGATTTGCTCGAGGGTCACGCTGCGCAAGCGGTCGACATAGGCCAGCTCGTCCTCGAGACGCCAGATCGTTTCGGCCTGACCGAACGTCCAGGCGCGGCCCTCCGCCGTCTCCGTGAGAAAGGCCCGTCGCGCTTCGGCGGCGGTCACCGCCCGGCGGCGCTCGATCTCGGTGACGCCCTCGGCACGGAGACGCCTGACCTCCTCCAGCACCGCCTCCTCGGCCCGCCGGACGTTACCCGGCTCGAGCTGCGCCGTCACGCTCACCAGGCCCCCCGCCTCGAGCGCCGAATATCCGCTGGAGATGCTGTTCACCACGCCCAGCCGCTCGCGCAGTACCTGCGTGAGCCGGGAGCCACGCGTTTGTCCCAGGATGGAGACGACGAGGTCGACAGCCGGCGTGTCGGCGTGATCGATCCTCGGCGCCAACCACCCCAGGGCCAGATACGCGTGACTGACCGGGCGCGCGACCTCGGCGTGAGCTTCACGACCGGGCGCGGGAGTGGACAACGGGAGCCGTGGCGAGGCCGCTCGGGGTAGCCGCCCAAAGGCGCGCGTGGCCGCCGCCAGGACTTCTTCCAGTCGGACGGCGCCGACGACCACGAGCGTGAACGCCGGCGGCACATAGTACCGGCGATAGAAGCCCAGCAGCTGCTCGCGCGTCAGCCCCTGGATGACGTCGGGGCGACCGATCACCGGGCGCCCGTAGGGATGGTTGGGGAACGCCGCGGCGTAGAGCTGCCGGACGAGGAAACGCCCGGGGTTATCCTCGCCGAGGCGCATCTCCTCGAGCACCACGCGCTTCTCACTCTCGAGGGCTTGGGCGTCGAGGCTGGCGTTGACGCTGATGTCCGCGAGCGTCTCGATCCCCGCCAGCGCCCGTGGCCCCGGCACCACCATGTGATAGTAGGTATAGTCGAGTGACGTCCTAGCGTTTATCCTGCCGCCCACGCCCTCGATGTCGCGGTCGATGAACCCGGTCGGCCGCGCGGCCGTCCCCTTGAAGAGCATGTGCTCAAGATAGTGCGCGAGCCCCAGTTCGGACGGTGTCTCGTCGCGACCGCCGACCTTCACCCAGAGCTGGAGCGCAACGACGTCGCTGGCGCGGTGCTCCTGGATCACGACGCGCACCCCATTCGGCAACACGTGGCGGGTCGGCGGCGTGCTCACCGGGGGCGGTGGCACGGACCGCGAGATAGTGCACCCGCTTGTCGACAGGACGACGAGCAACGCAAGCGCGATGCGCGTCACGGAAGGCATGAGTCCCGGTAGCGTATCACACCACGTCGGCCCCCGAGCCGAGCCGGCGCCAGCGGCCCGACGACCCGGCAACCCGGGCAGAATGCCGGGCGGTCCCGGCGGTGAGCATCGGGCACAACGCCGATGTCCCCAGTCCGGCCCGATAGCTAACTCGCTACCAATCAAAGCTTTCTCGGATCGTCTGGACTTTGGTCCCGCCTTTGCTCTACCCCCAACCAAGGAAATGGCTGGCATGCGACGGGAACGAACGATGAGCGAGGGGGTGGGAGCCCTCTGGACGGAATCGGAGCGGTGCAGTCAACCAACTCACAACACAGTAAGGAAGGGAGACACCATGAAGAGACTCTTCGCATCGATCATGAGTGTGGCACTGATGGCGACGTTCACGCCGGTGGCGAGCGCGCAGTCCACGTGCCCGCCTGAGGTGGCCAAGGCCAAGGAGATGCTATCGCAGAAGACATCGGCGCAAGCGCCGAAGTCACTCGCCGGCGCCCGTGGTCAGGATGTGCAGGCCGCCCGCGGTCAGGATGTTCAGGCGCCGCGTTCGCTCGCCGGCGCCCGCGGACAAGACACGCAGGCTGCGCGCGGTCAGGATGCTCAGGCCGCTCGCACTGAGAAGACCCCACAGGCCGCTCGCGGTCAGGATGTCCAGGCCGCCCGCGGACAAGACACGCAGGCTGCGCGCGGTCAGGATGCTCAGGCCGCTCGCACTGAGAAGACCCCGCAGGCCGCTCGCGGTCAGGATGTCCAGGC
>JBGPYK010000092.1:0-7567 GCA_041493245.1 Methylomirabilia bacterium
CGAGCGCGCGCTGTCGGAGGCGGCTTCGCTGGCGCGGGCGCTGCTGCGCGCCGGTGGTGGCGTGGCGCTCGCCGGGCCCGGCCTCGACGTCTCCGTCGGTCGTGGCCACGACCACGAGCGGCGTCTCCTCACGGTCCTCGCCCTCTACGATCCGCTCGGCCCGTCTACTTCCGGCCTGCCGCTCGGACCCGACCGCCACCCTCGTGCGGGCGAGCGCCAGATCCGCATCCCTCTCGGCGATTGACATGATGCTGGTCTGGCAAGAACCCGGCGGGGGGTGTCGGGCCGGGGGAGTGGCGGTCGCCCCCCCGACGCCGCAGCGCAAGCCCGGTGGGGGGTGTCGGGGAGGAGCGGCGGTCGCTCCCCCCGACGTTAAATGACTCCGCGTCTGGCGCTCCGGATCGCGACGTATCTCTTGGTGGCCGACGCCGTGGCCGCGCTCTTCATCGCGGGCCTCGTGGGCCTCTTGGGCCTCGGCCTCATCGGCGCGGCGCTGGCGCTGGCGTGGTGGCGGGGCGGGCTCAGCCGCGGCATGGCGGGCCTCGACCGCATCCTCGTGCTGGCGGTGGCGGCGGCGACGACGATTCACCTCGTCTACGTTGCCGAGTCCCCGCTCGACGGCTTCGTCTCCCTCCTGCTGCTGCTCGTGCTGCTCCGGCTCTTTACCGCGCGCTCGCTCGGCGACCAGCGAGATGCCGGCCTCTTGTCGTTCTTCATGCTCGTGGCCTCCGCTTCGGTGGCGTTCGGGATCGGCCTGCTCTTCGCCTTCGCTGGGTTCCTCGCCCTCGGTACGTGGATGCTGATGCTGCACCACGTGGTCTCGGAGTCCGAACGAGCCGAGCAGGATCCCGCCACGCCCGGGCTCTTCCGGCTGAGCCTCGCCGGCTCGCTGGCCGCCGTGCTCATCACGGCGAGCCTGTTCTTCATCATCCCCCGCGTGGGCCAGGCGTCGCTGCCGATCCGCGCGGAGCTGCGACGCATGGTCACCGGCTTCACGAGCCAGGTGGAGCTGGGCGCCATCGGCGAGATCGAGACCGACACGACGGTGGTGATGCGCGTCAGCCTCCCCGACACGACGCTCACGCCCGCGGAGCGGTCAGGACTGCGCTGGCGCGGCCTCGCGCTCGACCTGTTCGACGGGCGTGGCTGGACGGCCTCGCGGCCCGAGCGGCGCGCGCTGCGGGCGATCCCGCCGGGCGTCGTCCGGGTCGGCGTGCCGCGGGGCCGGGGACGGATCGTGACCCAGGAGATCTTCCTCGAGCCCATCGGCACCGACGTGATTTTCGCCGCGCCGCGCGTGCTGAGCGTGCAGCTCGCCGCGCCGGGACTCCTCGCCGACGACACCGGCGGCCTTTCGGTCCCCGCGCCCTCGGCGCGCCTACACTACACCGTCGAGTCCGAGCTGGAGCAGCGGCCGGGTGGAGGCACGGACATCCGCCCGCTCGACCCGGTGTCGCGCGCCCGCTACCTGAAGCTTCCGCCGCTTCCCGAGCGCATCCCCGCGCTGGCCCGGCAGCTCACCGCGGGCAGCCGCGACGGGCGCGAGACGGCGCGCCGGCTCACGGACTTCCTCACGCGGAACTTCCGCTACAGCCTGACCCAGGCGCGGACCGCGGGCGCCGATCCGCTCGAGGACTTCCTCTTCGTTCGCCGCTCGGGCAACTGCGAGTACTTCGCGACCGCGCTCGCCATCATGCTGCGGACGGTCGGTGTGCCCTCGCGCGTCGTCAACGGCTTCCAGCGCGGGGAGTGGAACCCGTACGGCGAATACTTCGCGGTCCGGCTGAGCGACGCGCATTCCTGGGTCGAGGCGTACGTCGAGGGCGCGGGCTGGCTCACCTTCGACGCCTCGCCGCGGGACGAGACCGGCGGCTCGGCGTGGGGCCCGCTCGCGCTCTACCTCGACACGTTCCGCCTGCGTTGGTACCGCTACGTCGTCAACTGGAGCCTCAAGGACCAGATCGACGTGGCCTCGGCGATCCGCCAGACCGCGCGCACGTGGCGTCCCGACTGGCCATCGCCCGGCGAGTGGACGGGAGCGCGCGCGCCTGTCCTGCTGGGCGTCGTCCTCGTCGTCGCCGTCGTCGCGTGGCGGCTGCGCCGCGGCGGCCCCGTCGGCCGCCGTGCGCTCGCAAGCCGTGCCGTCCCCGACTTCTACCGGCGGGCCCTCCGCCTCCTCGCCCGGCGCGGCATCCGTCCCGCGGGCCCCGAGACGGCCCGCGAGTTCTCCGCGCGCGTGCGTGCGGCGGCGCCGGTGTGGGCCGGCGCGCTCGACACGATCACGCGCGCGTACGAGCGCGCCCGCTTCGACACGGCGAGGCTGGTCCCCGAAGATTTGGCCGCCATCGATCGGTCCCTGGCAATCCTGAGGCGCCCTGACTTTCCACCGGATGGCGTGCGCCATCCGCCCACCCCGTAGCGCGCGACCGGCTCGATGGATGGGTCAGGCGCGTAGCTGAGAGAGAAGATCGACGTACGCCCCTTCAATGAGGTGCGTCGCGGGAATACCGAGAGCGGCCATCAGGCGGTGGGCTTCCTCGACGCCGGGCTCGTGGCGCTCTCCGTCCGACAGAACGACTTCGAGCTCGAGGAAGTGCCCGAGGTTCTCGACCTGGTCCAGGTGGACGCGAGTCCTGCCGACAAGATACAGCGTGCGGTGTTTGCGGACGCGCCCAGCCTGACCATACGCCAGCGTCAGCGCTTCGCGCAAAGAGTCCGGCGATGCCGTCGGAGAGATGATGTAGAAAGACTCCTTCGGCCCCGCCTGATTTGCGCGTTGATAGAAGATGAGCTGTCCTTCGGTCGCGGAGAACGCGCGGAGCTTGAGTCTGCCGCGATCGCAGGCAAAGAACGTGTCGTCTTGCGGGATCTCGATCGGGCCGTGATCGGCGAGCGCCGCGGCCTTCGCCGCCACCGCTTCGACGCTCTCGATGCGCGCCTTGATTTCGATGTTGCGAGCCATGTCGGGTGCCTGATCCTTTGCTCGGGACCTTCGCGTTGGGAGTCGTCTCACTCACATTCAGTCACGGGACAGGTTGGGGAGTCTAGCACTCTCCTCGGGCGGATCTCCGCCCGGCTCGTGGGCGGGCGCGCGGGCGGGTTCCGACGTGTATCGAGCTGTAGACACTGGCGGCACATCAACGGTGCCGTTAGAATGTGACCATGGTCATGCGCGCGTTTCTCCTCATCACGACCTCATTCGCCTGACGTCCGCCGTGGGTCTTGTTCACGTCGATCTGGAAGTGCTTCCCGCGGGCGGTGGGGCGGGCGAGCATCAGACGGTCCTCGTCGATACCGGGGCATCCTACCTGTCGCTGCCGGCCAGTGTGCTCGATCGCCTGGGTTACCGGCCCGTCGGCACGCAGCGGGTCGTCTTCGCCACCGGTGAGACGGGGGTCTGGCACGTGACGGAAGTCAGGGTCCGTCTCGAAGGGCGCGAACGGACGGTGCTGGCGTTTCTCGCCGATGAGCGCGCTCCGAAGCTGCTCGGCGCGCAGGCACTGGAGACCTTCGGGCTCGGCGTGGACCCGCTCGGCCGGCGTCTCGTCCCCGTCGACGCCTACCTGGCTCGCGCGAAGTAGAATGATGGCTGCCCCACACCAACGTCGTCAGGGAGGAACCTCCGCATGCCGGTGAGGCTGGTCGATCGCAAGGAGCGCGCCGCGGAGCTACTGCTCGACATCGAGGCCGTCCACTACTGGAGCGACCAGCCCTTCATCTTCACGTCGGGCTGGGCGAGCCCGGTGTACATCGACTGCCGCAAGCTCATCTCGACGCCGCTCCAGCGGCGGGAGATCATCCAGCTCGCCGCCGAGGAGATCGACCGCCACATCGGCCGCGACGGCTTCGACCTGCTCGCGGGCGGGGAGACCGCCGGCATCCCGTTCGCGGCGCTGCTCGCCGACTACTTCTACGCCCCCCTCATCTACGTGCGCAAGCAGCCAAAGGGATTCGGGCGGCTCAGCCAGATCGAGGGCTCGCTCGCTGCCGGCAAGCGCGTGATCCTCGTGGAGGATCTGACGACGGACGCCAAGAGCAAGATCAACTTCTGCGCCGCGCTCAAGCGCGCCGGTGCCGTGGTCGACCACGCCGTCGTCGTCTTCTACTACGGCGTCTATCCCGACGCGGAGGCCAACCTCAAGGAAGCGGGGATCGTGCTCCACGCCCTCACCGACTGGAAGACCACGCTCGACGTGGCCGAGGCGCGCGGTTACTTCGATGCCGCCCAGGTGAAGGTCGTGCGCGAGTTCCTCGCCGACCCGCCGACGTGGTCGAAGGCGCACGGCGGCGTGTAGCTTTTCCTCCGTGAGTGCGCGCGCCGAACGGTGACATGGCGAGAGGCGGGCGGACGGCGTCCTCTGACCACAGCCGCCTTCGCTTCGGTGACCGGCGAGCCATTCCCACTCTTTACGGCTGTTTCGTAGTATCGCGAAACGGGAATGGGTCACCCGGACGCCGTCCGCCCGCCTCTCGCCATGTCACCGTTCGACTACCGTGTGCGAGTTCATGAATAATTCGATCTAGTACAGGTGGCAGGCGACTTGGTGGCCAGCGTCGCTGACCTGTAACACCGGCTCCACCTCGGAGCAGACGGGCATGGCCGAGGGGCAGCGGGGGTGGAAGCGGCAGCCCGACGGTAAGGCGAGGGCGCTCGGGACCTCGCCGGCGATGGTGCGTTCCGGCCGCGGGTCATCGGGATGGGACGGCAGCGCGGCGGCGAAGAGGGCCTGGGTGTACGGGTGCAGCGGACGGGCGCACAGCGTGTCGCTGTCGGCCGACTCGACGATCTTGCCGAGGTACATCACCGCGATGCGATGGCTGATGTGGGCCACGGTGGCGAGGTCGTGGCCGATGAAGAGATAGCTCACCCCGAGCGTCCGCTGCAGGTGCTCGAGCTGGTTGATGATCTGGGCCCGGACGGACACGTCGAGCGCGGAGACCGGCTCGTCGAGCACGATGAGCCGCGTGTTGGTCGCGAGCGCCCGAGCGATGGCGATCCGTTGCCGCTGCCCGCCGCTGAACTCGTGGGGAAACAGCGGGGCCACGTCGGGCGGGAGGCCGACCAAGTCGAGCACCTCTTCGACCCGCGTCCGGATCGCTCCGCGCGAGAGATCGGTGTGGATCTCCAGCGGCTCGCCGATGATGTCCTCCACGCGCATGCGCGGGCTCAAGGAACTGAAGGGGTCCTGGAACACCATCTGCACGGCCCGGCGATAGGCCAGGAGCGGCTTTCCCTTGAGCGCGGCGATGTCGAGGCCCTCGAACACGATCGCCCCGGCGGTCGGTCGTTCCTGGAGCAGGATCAATTTCGACGTGGTCGTCTTCCCGCAGCCGGACTCCCCGATGAGCCCTAGCGTCTCGGCGGCGTGGATCGCGAAATCGACGCCATCCACCGCTTTCACTGACGCGGCGCCGCGTCCAAACACTCCCTGGCTGACAGGGAAGTGTTTCGTCAGCCCGCGGACTTCAAGGACGGGTTCGGCCATGGGGGGCTTCTGCTTCGTGTGCCAGGAGCCAGCACCGGGCGACGTGTCCGTCGCCGAGGTGGAACTCCCCCGGCTCCTCGGTCATGCAGCGTTCCTCGGCGTGAGGGCAGCGTGGATGGAAGTGACAGCCCGGCGGAAGACTGGCCAGGTTGGGGGGCTGGCCGGGGATCGCATACAGCGGCTCTTTACTGCCGAGCTTCGGCACCGAGCCGATCAAGGCCTGCGTGTACGGGTGCTTGGGGTTGTCGAACAGCTCCCGCACGGAAGCCTGCTCGACGATCTTGCCGGCGTACATGACGGCGACCCGGTCGCACATCCTGGCGACGATCCCCAGGTTGTGGGTGACGAAGATCAGCGCCACCCCCAGCTCCCGCTGGATGTCCTTGAGGAGGTCGAGGTACTGGGCCTGGATGGTGACGTCGAGGTTCGTCGTGGGCTCGTCGGCGATGACGAGCCGCGGGCCGCCGGCCAGTGCGATGGCGCCGACGATCCGCTGGCGCATGCCGCCGCTCATCTGGTGGGGATACTCGCGCCTTCTCCACTCGGGCGAGGGGATGCGTACGGCCCGCAGGAGCTGCTGCACGCGCGCCCGCAGCGCGCTGCCCCGCAGGTGCTGGTGGAAGAACGCGGGTTCCGCCACCTGCCGGCCGATCGTGAAGAGCGGATTCAGGGACGCCATAGGGTCCTGGAGGATCGTGGCGATGCGCCGGCCGCGGATCCGGCGCATCTCGCGCTCGGTCTTCTTGACGAGATCCTCGCCCTCGAAGACGATGCTCCCGCCCACGATGCGCGCGGCCCGGGGCACGAGCCCGACGATCGACAGGCACGTGGTCGTCTTGCCGCTCCCCGATTCCCCGACGAGACCCAGCGTTTCGCCCTCGTGCAGGGTGAAGCTCACCCGGTCCACCGCCTTGACGACACGCGTCCCGCCGAAGGTGAAGAAGTGCGTCTGGAGGTCGTTGATCTGAAGAACAACGGGGGCCATGCTAGCGTGAACGATTCATGCTCGACGTTCGCTGGCGTCGGACAGGTTCTGTGGATCTGTAGGGCGGGGGCTTGTCCCCCGCCGGCGCCATCTCTCATTGGTCAGCGAGCAGCGGGGGACAAGCCCCCGCCCTACACATCGATCGCCTCCCACGACCAATCGACTCGACTCACTCGTGCGATCGTTCATGAATTTTCTGGGCTAGGAGCTTGCTGATTGTCGAGGCGCGCCACGGCTCACGAGGACGAGTGTGTGGGGGTCTGGGGGCCTTCGAGGCCCCCAGTTGATCAACCGGGCCATATCGGGGCCCCCCATGTTAAAGATTCCGGAGCTGGGGATCCAGGCGGACCCGCAGCCAGTCGCCGAAGAGCTGGGTGGCGAGGACGATCAGCACGATGCAGATCCCGGGGAACACGGTGAGCCACCACTGGCCCGCCATCAGCATCGAGCGCGCCTCCGCGAGCATGAGGCCCCAGGCGGGCTGCGGCGGCGGCACACCGACCCCGAGGAAGCTCAGCGACGCTTCGGCGATGATGACGACGCCGACGGTCAGGCTGGCCAGCACCATGGTCGTGTTCATGACGTTGGGGAGGATGTGGCGGCGGATCACGCGCAGCTTGCTGGCGCCCGCGATCTCGGCCAGCTTCACGAACTCGCGCTCCCGGAGCGTCAGCACCTCGCCCCGGATGACGCGCGCATAGCGGGTCCAGTACACCGCGCCCAGGATGATGACGATGTTCCACATGCTCGGACCGACCAGCGCGGCCAGGAAGATGGCGAAGACGAGGGCGGGCAAGGCGAGCCAGGCATCGGTGACGCGCATGATCACCTGATCCACCCAGCCGCCCACGTATCCCGACAGGATGCCCATCGCGGTGCCGATGCTTCCGGCGACCACGGTGCCCATCAGGCCCACGACGAGCGACACGCGCGCGCCGAAGATGAGGCGGCTGAGCACGTCCCGGCCCTGGAAGTCCGTTCCGAGCAGGGTCGCCGTGCGGCCTCCCTCCATCCAGAACGGGGGATCGAAGACGTTCGCGCCCTTCACCGGGAGCGTCGGGTCATACGGCGCGATGAGATCGGCGAAGATCGCGAC
>JBGPYK010000055.1:0-9932 GCA_041493245.1 Methylomirabilia bacterium
GCCGAAGTCGAGCGTCTCGAGCCAACGGTGGACGATCGGCCGCGTCGCCGCCTTGCGGTCCGGCGGCACGGCGTCCTCGAGGTCGAGGATGAGCCCGTCCGCGGGCAGCGTGAGCGCCTTGGCGATCATCCGCTCGTTGCCGCCGGGCACGAAGTGCAGCGAACGGCGCCGGCGCGGCGTCATGCGGTGGGCCGCTTGCGCATCATCGCCTGGCGTCGGGCTCGCATCACAAGCTCGCCGTCCTGGTTGCGCGCGCGGTGCTCGAAGGTCACGATTCCCCACTGCGGGCGCGAGCGCGACTCCCGCTTGTCGACGACCTCCGTCTCGGCGTAGATCGTGTCGCCGTGGAAGACCGGTTTGGGGAACTCGACCTTCTCGAACCCCAGGTTGCCGACGGTCGTGCCCATCGTCGTCTCCCCCACCGACAGGCCGACGGCGACGCCGAGGGTGAGCAGGCTGTTGACGAGCGGGCGGCCGAACTCCGCCTTGGCCGCCGCGTGGAAGTCGACGTGCAGCGGCTGGGGGTTCATGGTGAGGCAGGAGAAGAACACGTTGTCGGCCTCGGTGATCGTGCGCCCCGGCTGGTGCGTGAACGTCGTCCCGACCGTCAGCTCCTCGTAGTACTTGCCGCCCATCGTGGCCTCCCTCTGTTCGAGCGATCCGGTACGGCGATCCGGTACGAGATATACTACGGGCGCATGCCTACCCGGTACGATGTCGCGATCATCGGCGGCGGGATCCTCGGCCTGGCCACCGCCCGCGCGCTCCTCGAGCGGGTGCCCGACGCCCGGCTGGTCATCCTCGAGAAGGAGTCGCGCGTCGGGATGCACCAGACCGGGCACAACAGCGGCGTCATCCACTCGGGTATCTACTACCGCCCCGGCTCCGCCAAGGCCAAGCTCTGCGTCGAGGGCAAGGGCCTCATGCGGGAGTTCTGCGCGGCCCACGGCATCGGCATCGTCGACTGCGGCAAGGTCATCGTGGCCACGCGCGAGGATGAGCTGCCGCGCCTGCAGACGCTCTACGAGCGCGGCATCGCCAACGGTGTGCCTGTCGAGATGATCGAGCCCGCCCGCCTGCGCGAGCTGGAGCCCCACGCCGCCGGGATCCGCGCCATCCACTCGCCGACCACGGCCATCATCGATTACTCCGCGGTGGCGACGGCCATGGCCGACGAGCTGAGGACGCGGGGCGTGACGATCGAGACCAACGCCAAGGTGCTGGCCATCGTGCGCATGCGCGAGGGAGTCGAGATCGGCACCTCCCGCCTTGCCGTCGACGCGCGCGGGCTCGTCAACTGCGCTGGCCTCTACTCCGACGCGATCGCCCGCCTCGCGGGGGCCGACCCTGACGTGCAGATCGTCCCCTTCCGGGGCGAGTACTACATGATCCGTCCCGAGCGCCGGCACCTGGTGCGGAGCCTGATCTATCCCGTGCCCGATCCCGAGTTCCCGTTCCTCGGCGTCCACTTCACGAACACGGTGCACGGCGAGGTCGAGGCGGGGCCGAACGCGGTGATGGCCTTCGCGCGCGAGGGCTACGACCTCACCCGCGTCAACCTCCGAGAGCTGGCCGAGACGCTCGCCTACCGCGGCGTGTGGCACATGGCGCGGCGGTACTGGCGCATGGGCTCGTACGAGATGTACCGGTCGCTCAGCAAGACCGCCTTCGTGCGCGCGCTGCAGCGCCTCGTCCCGGAGATCCAGCCCGCGGACGTCACGCGCGGCGGCGCGGGCGTCCGGGCCCAGGCCGTCGCGCCCGACGGCTCGCTCATCGACGACTTCCGCATCGTCGACACCGACAGCGGCGTTCACGTGCTGAACGCCCCATCTCCCGCCGCCACCGCCTCGCTCGCCATCGGCCGCCACATCGCGGGCATCGCCGTCGCAAAATTCCTAGCAGGCTGCTGAAAAAGGCCCATCTGCTTCGTTGGCGCCCTTGGCCGCACGCTCAACGTACGGAGAGTACGCCTCGCGCACGGCCGGCGGGCGCCGCCTCGCATCTGGACCTTTTTGAGCAGCCTGCGGGTTTTCCCGCATCCTGCTAGGGCAGGATTGCGCGGGCGAAGTCCGCGCTCGAACACGCGCGTTTCGCGTACGGGATGCCAGGTGGTATCCGACGTCTGAGATAGAACTATCAGTTGTCTATGTGTCAAAAAGGTCACGTTTGACAGGGGTTTGCGGATCGCGGTACAGTTTGGCACCATGATTAGTGTCCCTGCGCGCCGCGTCAAGCAATTCGGCGTCGAGTTCTATCAGGCCGCGCTCTCCGCCAAGGACATCGACCGACTCGTAAAGTTCGAGGTCCTCGGCTACTCCGGCGGACCGGAGAGCGAAGTGCCCGCGAAGGGGCGGCCGGGGGCCAGGTCGCGGGTGAACTGGGACAGCCTCGAGAAGCGCATCAGCGAGAGCGAGGCGGCCTACCAGCGGCCCGTCATCCGGCGGAAGATCGACGAGCTGACCACGTACTACCGCGAGTGCAAGGACGCGGGGACGCTCCCCGCGATCCCGGGCGCGGTGATCATCACCTCCGAGAAGCGCTTCACGTTTACGCCCGTGACCGGACACCACGATCTCGGGCTCCTGCAGATCCCGGAGGAGCACGGCGTGCTGCGCGTCCTCGACGGCCAGCACCGGCTGCTCGCGCTCCACGCGCTGAGCCAGGCCGGCGAGAACCTCGCCATCGAGGTGCCGGCCGTGCTCTTCGACTCGCTGGACGCGCGCCAGATCGTCGAGCTCTTCGTGACGATCAACGCCAAGCACACCCGGCTCAACCCCTCGCACATCATCAGCCTGGCCGGGCGCAAGCTCTACCCCGATCCCAACCAGGCCCTCGCCCACGACGTCATCCGCTCGCTGAACGAGGACGACACCTCGCCGCTCCACGGCGAGATCAAGATGCTGGGCACGGGGCGCGGGCGGGTCAGCCAGGCGCCGCTCGCCGAGGAGATCGTGGACCTGCTGGAGACGGTCGAGAAGGTCGGCGGCAGCGCCAAGACCCAGGAGCTGCGCGCCGGCGCCAAGCGTTTCTTCCTCAACTACGTGAAGGCGATCTCCACGACCTTCTCCGGCGCGTGGGCCGGGCGCAAGTACTCCATCAAGACGGGCGCGGCGCTCCGCGCGTTCGTTCGCGTCACGCCCGACGTCATGGCGCGAGCCCGCGAGGTCCGTCGCGATCCCTTCGACCTCAACGCGATCCGCGAAGCCATCAAGCCGTGGGGCGAGCGTCTACGCGACCGGCGCTTCGAGACGGAAGGCGAGTGGAAGCTCAAGCTCGCCGGCGGTACCCGCGGCACCGTCGAAGTCCTCACCCGCGAACTCCGCGACGCCCTTCGATAGCCCCCCTAGAAACATGGGGGCCCCGATATGGCCCCCCATACCCCCCAACGCTCGGAGCACCCCGGCAAAGCCGCGGCGCTCCTCGATAGTCCGATAGGCGCCTGGATCAGGATTGCGCGGGCAAAGCCCGCGCTCGGAGCGGCGCATTCGCAGCGGAGCGGCACATAGCGTTGGCCGCGGGGGAGGGCGGCGGTGCGGGGGCGGGGGTCGTGACGACCCGTTCCTGCCAACTGAAACTCGAGCGCCAATCCACTCGGTTGGGAACGCCAAAAACGGAACAGCGGACCTGCCGAGGCCGTGGTCGCACGACCCCCGCCCCCGCGCCGCCGCCCTCCCCCGCGCGCGACGCGATGGACAAGTGTGCCGAGCGAAAGCTACTCGGTGAGAGTGAAGTTGGCTTTGAGGATGTCGAAGGTCTTCGTGCCGCCGGGGAGCTGCGCCGTCACGGTGTTACCGACGGCCTTGCCGATCAAGGCGCGGGCCAGCGGTGAGAGGATCGAGATCCGGCCCTTGGCGGGCTCCGACTCGTCGGACCCGACGATCTGGTAACGGTACTCCTTGCCCGCCTCGTCCTCGAGCAGGACCGTCGACCCGAACGTGATGCGGTCGCCGGAGGTGGGCGGAACGATCACCTCGGCGCCGGCCACCTTCGACTCCAGCTCGGCGATGCGGCCCTCGATGAAGCTCTGCTTCTCACGCGCGGCGTGGTACTCCGCATTCTCGCTCAGGTCCCCGTGCGCGCGCGCCTCGGCGATCGCCTTGATGATCGCCTGGCGCTCCGTGTACTTGAGCCGCTCCAGCTCCTCGCTCAGCTTCTCGTAGCCTGGGCGGGTCATCGGCGTGCGCCGAATCGCCATCGTCAGCCGCGGCGCGGGGGGATGCGGGCGGCGCTGGTCTCGATCTTGGCGCCGCTGCGCGCGGCAGTGAGCCAGTCCTGCCAGGCCTGGTTCTGCTTCTTGCCGAGGACTTCCTTGGCAATCTTCTCGCGGTCGGTGCCGAGATCCTTCATGTCGGGAGGGAAGCGCTCCAGGACCTTCAGCACGTAGTAACCCTGCTGGGTCCTCACGGGCGCGGTCGTCGCGCCGAGCGGCGCCTGGAGCGCGGCCATCATGACGTCGCCCGGCAGCTTATCGGCCGGCTTGGCGCGGGAGAAGCGGGAGGCCTCACCCATGGTGGCGCTGGCCTTGTGGGCGGCCGCCACGAAGTCGCCACCCTTGGCCTCGGCCGCAATGACCCGGGCCCGCTCGAGCGCCGCCGCCTCGGCCTTCCGGCGTTTGACGCTCGCGGTCACCTTGTCCTTGATCTCCGCGAGCGGCGGCACCGCCGCGGGCAGCTCCTCCACGGCCTTGAGGACGATGTACCCCGCCGGCGTCTTCACCGGCGTCGAGATGCCACCCTTGGCGAGCGAGAACGCCGTCTCCTCGACGGTGTCGGGTGCCGTCAGCCCGGCCGTCCGGTCCCGCCGCGGGATCGTCGACTCGAGGGGGGAGAGCCCAAGGCTCTTCGCCTGCGCCATGAAGTCGGCCGCGCCCAGCAGCTTGGTCCGCATCTCCTCCGATTTCGCCTTCGCCGCCTGCTCGGAGGCGTCGCCCTGCAGGCGCTCGCGGATCTGGCCGGCGGCCTCCTTCAGCGGCTTCCGCCCTCCCTCACGCACGTCGGTGACCTTGATCGCGTGGAAGCCAAAGGGCGTGCGCACGGGCTCGGGCGACAGCTCGCCCTTCTTGAGCGCGAACAGCGCCTGCTCGAACTGCGGGACCATCTCGCCCTGTTTCACGAGGCCGAGGTCGCCGCCGTTGTTCGCCGTACCCGGGTCCTCGCTCAGCGCCTTCGCGAGCGTCGCGAAGTCCTCTCCGGCCTTCACGCGGCGGATGATGTCGGCGACCTTCGCCCGCGCCTTGTCCTCCGCCTCGCTGCCGCCCGTCTCGCCGACGCGGACGAGGATGTGCGCGCCCTTCGCCTGGCGCGGCGTCTCGAACTCCTTGACGTGCTCGGTGTAGTACTTCTCGACCTCGGCATCGGTCAGCGGGCGGGCGAAGTCCTTGGGGGCAAAGGTCAGATACTGGACTCTGCGACGCTCGGGCTGGCGGAATTCCGCTGCGTGGTCCTTCAAGTACGTCTCGAGCTCGGCGTCGGTGGCGGCCACCGCCGCGATGATCGGCGCCAGCTCGACGAGCGCCCACGCCGCCCGGACCTCCTCACGGTTGTGGACGAAGGCCTGCGCGATCTCGCCCTCGGTCAGCTTGACCCCGCTGCGTACGATCTCCTCGACCTTCCTGCGCGTCAGCCGGCGCCGGGTGTCGTCCTCGAAGGCCGTCTTGGTGAGGCTGGCCCGCCGCAAAACCTCCTCGTAGCGCTTGAGCGAGAACCGCCCGCCCTCCTGAAAGACGGGAATGGCGTGGATCTGGGCATTCAGCTCGTCGTCGTTGACGTCGAGCCGTTCGGTCCGCGCGCGCTGGACGATGAGCGTCTCCTGGACGAGGTCCTCGACGACCTGCTGGGGCAAGCCCATCCGCTCGACCATCTCGGGCGAGAACCGGTCCTTGAGCATCTGGGCGTACGCGTTGAGGTACTCCTGGTAGCGGCGCTGGTAGCGCTCGGCGGAGATCGACTCGCCGTTGACCTTGGCCACCACGTCGGCCGAGTCGCCGCGCATGCCGCCCGCGCCGAAGACGAAGACGGAGGTGGCGACGAACGCGACGATGACGAGGAACAGGCTGATCTGCAGCGCCTTCCGGTACTGACGCATCATCGTGATCATGAAAACTCCTTCGACGAGCAGGCTGCTGAAACAGCCTGCGGGTTTTTCCGCATCCTGCTAGTCTCGGTGGTCGGCGGGCTCGAGGCGGGGAGCGGGGCCGCTGTGATCCTCGGGAAGCACGCGGCGCGCGACCGTGATGAAGCCGGTATGCGCGACCATCCGGTGGAAGGGGCGCACGGACTGGCCCTCGATGTTCCAGGGCCGCAGCAGCGTCTCGAACGTCTCGATGAGCGCCCAGTGCCGCTCGCGGCGCAGCGTCTCGGAGAGCTGGTGCGACTGGATGATCGTCGGGACGTACGAGAGGAGGATCCCGCCCGGACGGAGCGCGGCGGCCACGAGCGCGGTGAGTTTCCAGGGCTCGGGCAGGTCGAGGAGCACGCGGTCGACGACGCCTTCCTCGCCGATCCCGTCCTCCACCGGCCGGAGCCGCACGGTGAGGTTCGCGACCTCGCCCACCCGCATGTGGATGTTCGCCAGCGCCCGGCGCGCGAACTCCTCGCGCTGCTCGTAGGTGATGACGCGCCCCTCGGGGCCGACCGCGCGCAGCAGGGTCAGCGTCAGCGCACCGGATCCCATGCCCGCCTCCAGCACCCGGCAGCCGGGATAGACGTCGGCCCAGAACAGGATCATCGCGAGGTCCTTGGGGTAGATGACCTGCGCACCCCGCGGCATCTCGAGCACGTAGTCGGCGAGAGTCGGCCGCATGGCGAGATAGCGCAGCCCCAAGGAGCTGCGGACCCAGGTGCCCTCGGGCTGACTGATGATCGCATCGTGACTGACCCACCCGCGGTCGGAGTGGAATGTTTCGGACTTGCGCAGGAAGAGCAGGTGGCGCTTGCCCCGCTGGTCGATCAGCAGGACCTGTTCGCCGTCCTGGAAGGGCAGCCCGTCGTTCACGGGATGATCGGCGCGGCGATCTCGGAGATGACCGCCAGCTTCGACTCAGCCATGGCGGAGCAATGGTACACTAAGCCCCCATGAAAGTCCGTGAGCTAGGACACGTGTCGCTGTTCGTGCGCGATCTCGACGCCACGCGTCGCTTCTATCGCGACGGGCTCGGCCTCGCCGAGACGGGGACGGGGAAGCACGGGCGTATCGTCTTCTTCTCCGCCGGCGTCCATCATCACGACCTCTCCTGCGAGCTGGCGCGCGCGGAGGGGCCGGGCCCCCAGCCCAAGGGTGTGCCCGGCCTGTATCACATCGCCTTCGACGTCGGGGCCTCGCTCGACGATCTCGCGGCGGCGCGACGCGAGATGGAGGCACGCGGCCTCACGCCCTTCGGCGAGACGGACCGCTCGTTCAGCGTCCGCGATCCCGACGGTCACGAGGTCGAGCTGTACGTCGACCTCGACGGCCGCGTGCGCCAGATGGCGACGACCCCGGCGGCGAGCGCCGCGACGGCGACGGCGAACGCCGGGAGATAACCGCCGATCACGTCGAAGACTTTCCCGCCGATCCAGGCACCGAGCGCCTCGCCCGGACCGAGGGCCAGCGAGAGCCAGCCGTAGATGACCCCGAAGGAAGGCCCGGCGAAGAGATCGGCGGCCCGCGCCGAGGCGACGATGCCGCTCGAGCCCTGGGCCATCCCGTAGAAGACCACGTAGAGCGGCAGCCACGCCTCGCCGCCCGTGAGCTCCAGCATGGACAGACAGCCGATGCCCAGGGCCGCGCTCGTGTACGCGATCGTGAGGGTCAGCTCGCGGCCGATGCGGTCGCAGAGCCAGCCCGTCGTGAGCCGGCCGGCAAGGCTCACGAGGCTGACCGTCCCCAGCGCGGCGGCCGCCGCCGCCGGTGCGATCCCGTGGCCGATGGCGTACACCACCATGTGGACGTTCATGAGTGGGAACGCGCACGCCCCGAAGAAGCGCATCGCGCCGAGCCACCAGAACCCCGGCGCGCGGAGAGCGCGCACCACGCTGGTCCCCTCGTCGGGCGGCGTCGAGCCCGTCACCGCGTAGGCCTTCGGCGGCAGCTGCTGGAAGGCGTTCAGCGGGACGACGATGGCGATCAGCAGCGCCGCCCACACCCACAGCGTTGGTCGCCAGCCGTAGGCGGTGACGAGCGCCTGGCCGAGGGGAATGAAGCAGAACACGCCGAAGCCGGTGCCGAGGTCGGCGACGGCGATCGCGCGCCCGCGCGCCTGCGGGTACCAGAGCGCGGCGACGATCGTGTTGGCCTGGCTGCCGAAGGTCGACAGCCCGAGTCCGCCCACGAGGCCGTAGACGACGATCAGCGCGGGCAGCGAGTGGACGCGGCTGGCGGCGACAAACGCCACCGCCGACAGGAGCGCGCCGTACTGGATGAGCTGGCGCGGGCCGAGCCGGTCGAACGCCCAGCCGATGAGCGGGGCGCCGAAGCCGCCGAGCAGCAGCACGGCGGACTGGACCGCGGCCACCTCGGCCCGCGAGGCGCCGAACTCGACGACGAACGGCAGGTAGAGGACGGCGAACGCCGTCACGACGCCGTTGTGCACGGCCAGCGTGACGCCGGCGATGCCGAGCGCCAGCCCCGGGCGGGAGGGGCGGAGGGGAGTCAGCGTGCTCACGTCATCCGCCTCCGGAGATAGGCGGATGCGGCCTCCGAGGCGATGACGACGGCGAGGATGACGAGAAGGATCGTGCCGACCCGGCTCCACTCGAGCCCGAGGATCGCCTCGTTGAGCGCGAAGCCGATGCCGCCCGCGCCCACGAGGCCGAGCACCGTCGACTCGCGGATGTTGATGTCCCAGCGGTAGACGCAGACGCCGGCAAACACCGGCTTGACCTGGGGGACGATGGCCCACAGCAGCACCCCGAGCGGCGTGGCGCCGGTCGCCGTCACGGCCTCCACCTGCCCGCGGTCGATCTCCTCGATGCCCTCGGCGAGCAGCTTCGATACGAAGCCGATCGACCGGACGGCAACGGCCAGCACACCGGCGAGCGAGCCCGGGCCGACCACGATGATGAAGATCAGCGCCCAGATCAGCGTGTCCACCGACCGGCTCACGACCATCACGAAGCGCGCCGTGGCGTAGGTGCCGCGGTTCAGCGTCGTGTTGAGCGCGGAGAAAAACGCCACCGGGAGCGAGAGCACGACCGCGACCGCGGTTCCCACCGTGGCGATGTTGATCGTTTGTAACAGTGGCCCCGCCAGCGCACCGGCGAAGCCCCAGTCGGGCGGGAACATGCGCCCGAGCAGGTCGCCGATCTGGGCCGGAGCATCCGCCACGTAGTCCCAGCGGATGCCCAGCCGCGCCAGCATGAGGGCCGCGAGCACGCCGACCGCAAGCTGCGCTCCCGCGCGCGCGAGCGCCTGCGCCGGCGTATACCGCCGCCACGCGCGCGGCGGGGTCACTGGGCGCTCCGCCGCGCGAGCGCGCTCACGCCCTCGCCCACCAGGACGATGGCCACGATGACGAGGAGGATGGCGAGGGCGAAGTCGTAGTCGTAGCGGGAGAAGGCATTGTAGAGCGTGGCCCCGATCCCGCCCGCCCCGACGATCCCGATGATCGTCGACTGGCGGAGGTGGATGTCCCACTGGTAGATCGTGAGCCCGATGATCCGCGGCAGCACCTGCGGGAGCACGCCGTAGAGCAGCACCGCGCCGCGCGAGGCGCCGGTCGCGCGGATGGCCTCGATCTGCCCGCGGTCGATGGTCTCGATCCGCTCGGCGAGAAGCTTCGAGAAAAAGCCAAGGGAGTTGACGGTCAGGGTAAGCACGCCGGCGAGCGGGCCGAAACCCACCGCCTTGACGAAGATGATAGCCACGATCAGCTCGTGAAACGTCCGCGCGAGGGTGATGGCTCCGCGGCCGGCGGCGTAGACGGGCAGCGCCACGACGTTGCGGGCGGCGAGCAC
>JBGPYK010000487.1:0-2875 GCA_041493245.1 Methylomirabilia bacterium
CGATGCGGCCCCTGCCGAGCCTCCGCGAGCTGACCGAGCTGGTGCCCAACGACGCGTGGCTCACCACGGTCTCGCTCGACGGCAAGGGCATGGAGCTCACGGGCCAGGCGGCGGCCGCGAGCGCTCTCATCCCGATCCTCGAGAACTCTCCGCGCTTCGAGCGCGTAGAATTCGCCTCGCCGGTCACTCGCGGTCGCGACAAGGAGCAGTTTCGAATCCGCGCGGCGTGGGAGCCGACGCCGGGCACCGCCGTCGCCACCACCAAGCCCGCGCCGGCGCCGGCGCGCGGACCGCAGCTTCCCCAGCTTCCCCAAATTCCCCAGCTTCCCCAGTTTCCCCAGTTTCCGCGACCATGATCGGCAACGTCTCGCGGCGCGAACGGATGCTCATCGCCGTCGGCGTCGGGGCCGCGCTGCTCGTCATGGGCTGGGAGTTCGTGCTCCAGCCGGTCCGCGAACGATACCGGTCGGCCGCCGAGCTGACGCCCGTGCGCGAGCAGGTGCTCGTCCGCCGGCTGGAGCTGGTCGCGCGGAAGACGGCGATCGCTCATGACTTGGAAGCGACCAACGCGCGGCTGCAGGCGGTCGCCGATCGCTTCCTGCCCGCGGCGACGCCCGCCGTGGCGGCCTCCGAGCTGCAGAAGGTCGCCAAGGAGCTGGCGAGCAAGGCCTCCACCGAGATCCGTAGCGAGCGCATCCTGCCGCCCGTCGAGCGCGGCGAGCTGCTCGAGATCCCCATCGAGATCGCGGTGTCGGGCGAGATCCGCCAGCTTGTCGATCTCCTGTCCCGCCTGGAACAGACGCCGAAGCTCCTCACGGTGCAGGACCTGAAGGTCCGCGTGGTGAACATGGCCCAGCCGAAGGAGCTGCTGGCGACCCTGACCATTTCGGGCTTCATCCTCCCCGACAAGCCGAAGGTCTGAATGCCGCGACGCCTGCCGCTCCTGAACGTCCTCCTCGTCGGCGTCTCTCTCGTCTTCGCGCTGGTCATCGCCCGGGAGCTGACGACCTCTCCGCGCCCGATGGCGCCTCGACCTCAGCCGGCCACGACCGCCGCGGCGCCCGCGGCGCCGGCTGCGACGCCGCCGTCACCGGCCGGCGACTACCCGATCATCGCGACCCGGAACCTCTTCAGCCCGACACGCACTGAGACGCCGCCGCCGCCCACGCCCCCCGTCAGCGCCGCGGTGAACCTGCCCAAGCCGAATCTCTATGGTGTGGTGCTGAGGGACGGCGCGCCGATCGCGTATCTCGAGGATCCCGTGACGAAGCGGGTGGCCGGCTACCGGGTGGGCGACACCATCGCCGGCGGAACGGTCACGACGATCGCCGACGACACCGTGATGCTGGCGCGCCCCGAGGGGCAGGTCACCGTGCGCCTGCACGACCCGGCGCGCCCGCGACCTCCGGCGCCCAGCGCTCCGGTCCGGTCCCCCGGGGCCCCGGTGTCGCCCGCCGACGTTGCGCCCCAGGCGTCCCCCCTGCCGTCGAGCACGTCGACGGTCCAGCCGGTGCCCGGCAGTAGGCCGGTCCGTCGTCCGCTGCCGCCCAGCGTGTTTCGCCGTATTCCATCGCCCCAGGGGACCGATGCGCCGACGCCCAAGTAATATAGCGGCGGTTCTGCTCACGCTGGCCTCCCTCGTCGGTTGCGCGACGCCGAAGACGCTGGCGCCGCCGGCCGTCGCCGCACCGGTCCCGATCCCGCCACCACCCCCGTCCACGCCGACCCAGCCGGTCGCACCGCCTTTGCCGCCGATGTCGGTCGGCCCGCGGACCGTCGCCCCGCCGGCACGCGCGGAGGTCCCGCCGACGGCGCCCACACCGTCCCCGCCGACGGTGCCGCGGACGAACGCTGCCGCGCGCGGCCGCTTCATCGTGCTGAACTTCGACAACGCCGACATCGAGACGGTCGTGCACGCGGCGAGCGAGATCGTGGGCTTCAACTACGTGCTCGCCCCCGACGTGCGGGGCAAGGTCACGGTCCAGACGTCGGGGCGCATCCCCCAGGAGGACGTCTTCGGCGTGCTGCTCGCGATCCTCGAGGTCCACGGCTTCACCGCCGTGAAATCGGGGAACCTCTACAAGATCATCAAGATCGAGGGCGCGCGCGAGCGGGCCGTGCCCCTGATCGCCGGCGACACCGCGGACCCGTCGCGCGCCGAGGATGAGGTGATCACGCAGATCGTCCCCATCCGGTACGCCTCAGTGACGGATCTCAACTCCCTGCTGCGTCCGCTCATGTCGGCCCGCGGCAGTCTCATCGCGCATCGTGAGACCAACGTCCTGATCGTCACCGATACCGCCTCGAATATCCGGCGGCTCCTCGATATCGTGCGCCTCGTCGACGTCGAGGTCGCGCTCGACGAGCTGGCGATCGAACGCATCCGCTACGCCGACGCCGCGGACCTCGCCACGATCCTCAACCAGCTCTTCACGAGCGGGCGCCTTCGCCGGGCCGCCGGCGCGGTGGGAGGGCCGGGTGCCCTGCCCGCGCCGCCCGCGCCGACGCCCGCGGCGCCCGCCGGTGCGCCGACGGCGGGCGCGTCGGGCCAGACGACCGCCGCGGACCGCGGGCCGCTCATCATCGCCGAGCGCCGATCCAACTCGCTAATCATCTACTCGCGACGCCAGGAGCTGGAGACGATCCGGCGGCTCGTCACCCAGCTCGACGTCAACATCTACGGCGGGCGGCGCGTCTTCATCTACTACGCCGAGAACGCCAAGTCCAAGGATCTCGCCGCGACGCTGAACGCCATCTACGGCGCCCCCACGACGGCGGGCACGACGCCCACCACGCCGGGCACCCCGGGGGCCGGGGCGCGGCCCTCCGGCGCGTCGCCGTACGGCACGTCGCCGTTCGGGGGGACGCCGGGGAC
>JBGPYK010000365.1:0-3704 GCA_041493245.1 Methylomirabilia bacterium
AGTTGCTCGCGCAGGTTCTCGAGCTGAGTCTTAAGCTTTTGAGCTTGCTCCGTTAGACTGTCGACCGCTCTCATGCGGCATTCCCTTCTCTTCGGCGCTTCGCATTGTCTTGCCGCCGCCCCGATCGTCAGGTGCGGGATGCGTTGACAAAAGCCCGGGTTGCGCTTCCTATCGGACGAAAGCACCCCTGCTCGGCGCCGTATTGAGCTTCCGGACGACGTCGTCCATCAGCTGCTGGAGCTCGTTCATAAACTTGGAGAAGGTGTCTTGCATTGCCGTGCACTCATTCCGGAGAGCATGATTCTGGGCCTTGGTATCTTCGAGTTCCCTCTGGGCACCGTCACGTTCTTTCTCGGCCGCCCCGACGGCGCTGCGGAGCCGGTCGGTCTCGTCGAACAGCCCGGGAAGCAACGCGGTGAGGTGCTGACTCTCCTCGATCCACCTATCGAATTGCTGTCGAGTCGCTTCGGCGGTGACCTCCTGCATGCCTGCTCCCTCCCGTCGGCGAGCGCGCACCGAGCGCGCTACGCTCACGTGTCCTAGGACTATGTCGTCAAGCGTGAGTGGCGTGACTTGCGTTGCGCTTCCGAGAGAGCAAATCTGGTGCCACGGAGAAAAGAGGATGGCGAATCGCGATGACCCTTTGCGCAGACTGCGCACCTGCCAGGCCCGGGCCGACGCACGTCGAGCAGGACGATGTTCGGGCGCGGCTCCTGCGCCCTGACCAAAATTGACAGATCGGAGGCACACAGTGTCACCGATCGCGCTCAGGAGTTCCTGGCGGCCGGCTTCCTGGGGGGGACTGCTTGGCACGGATCCTGCCCAGTCGCGATGCCATAGAAAAAGGAGACTGCCATGACTTCCATGTCACCAGACGGTCGAGGACCAGGCGCGGCCGCTGGGCCGGGCGACCGCCAGGCCCGACCGCTGCTCACGCGACTGGACCTCGGCGCCCAGTTCACCCTCCTGTTGGCCCTTGTCTTTGGGACGGGCTTGGCGGTGAGCTGGGTGGCCCTGTCCAAGGCGGTGGACCGCGGCCTCGTGGGCGCGATCTTCCTGGGCGTGTTCGGCCTGACCGCGGGCGTGATCACCACCCTCCTCCGGCGGGCGGTCATTCGGCCCTTGAGGCAGCTAGCCAAGGTGGCGCAGGCCATCAGCCGCGGAGGCTTGAGTCATGAAGCGCTCGAGTCCTCTCCAGACGGTCGCGCCCTGATCCGGACCAGCGCGCGCCGCGACGAGTTAGGCCAGCTCGCGGAACGGTTCATCTTCATGACCGGCGAGGTCTCTACGCGCGAGGAAGGGCTCCGCACGGCCCGCCTGGCGGCCCTGCGGAGCGAAGCCCACTTCCGGTCGCTCATCGAGCACGCCTCCGACGGGATCGTCGTGCTCGATCCTGAGCTCACGGTGAGTTATGCGAGCCCGTCCGTGCAGCGCCTGCTGGGGGTAGCGGCCCCGGATCTCGTCGGACGGACACTGACGGATTGCGTGCACGAGCTCGATCGGCCGGCCGTGCGGATGGCGCTGGAAGCCGCGGGTTCTCAGGGGGGGATCGGACCGGCGTTCGAGTTCCGGTGCGCGAGCGGCCCCGCCGCGGCGAGGTATCTGGAAGCGAGCGCGAGCAACATGTCGAATGATCTCGTGATCGTGGGCATCGTCGTGAACATCCGGGACGCCACGGAGCGCCGACGCGCCGAGGAGGCCAGCCGGGCCAAGTCCCAGTTCCTGGCGAACATGAGCCACGAGATCCGCACGCCGATGAACGGGATCCTGGGGATGAGCGAGCTGCTGCTCAACAGCGAGCTCACAGAGCATCAGCGGCGCCTTGCCGACACGATGCATCGGTCGGGTCAGGCGCTGCTCGCCATCATCAATGACATTCTGGATTACTCGAGGATCGAAGCGGGGAAGGTGGAGCTCGAGCGAATCGATTTCGATCCCCGGCAGGTGGTCGGGGACGTCGTGGAGCTTCTGGCGGAGCGGGCCCAAGCGAAGGGCCTGGAGCTGATCAGCGACATCGCCGCCGCCGTCCCCCCCCTCCTGCGCGGGGACCCCAGGCGGCTGCGTCAGATCCTGACCAACCTGGTCGGCAATGCGATCAAGTTCACCGAGCGGGGCGAGGTGGTGGTGAAGACCGCCATGGGCGCCGGCCCGTCAGCGCCGGGGGGGACGGGCGACGGCGTCGAGCTTCTGTGTTCCGTGACGGACTCCGGGATCGGGATTCCGCCGGAAGCGAAGGAGCGGCTCTTCGCCGCGTTCTCCCAGTTCGACAGCTCGACCGTCCGCCGGCATGGAGGCAGCGGACTCGGGCTCGCGATCTCCAAGCAGTTGGTGGAGATGATGGGCGGGAGCATCCGGGTGGTGAGCCGACCTGGGCGAGGCTCGACCTTCTCGTTCACGGTCTGTCTGGAGAGTGTGGTGGGCGCCCCCGTGGTGGGCGTGCCGCCCCGTGCCGACTTGCGGGGGTTGCGGGTGCTGATCGTGGACGACAACGCCACCAATCGCGTGGGTGTCGCGATGCTGGAGAGTCTTGGCTGCCAGGCCGAGGTCGCTGGCAGCGGGGGAGAGGTGTCGACCGCCTGGGTCGCATCACCGCCGCGACCTCACCCTCATGGAATGACAGATGCGTGAAATCTCATCAGGCGTTGACGAAGCGACGGAGGGGCTGAGATGACTGTCGAGTTCGGCGTGCTGCTCCCCACCCGCGAGGCCGTCATGTCCGGCCGCCCGGAGACGGCCCCGATGCTGGCCATGGCCGAGCGCGCGGAGGCCGCGGGCTTCGACTCCGTGTGGATCGGCGACTCGCTGATCGCGCGGCCGCGACACGAGCCCCTCACCTTGCTGGCCGCCGTCGCCGCGCGCACGCGCCGGGTGCGCATCGGCACGGCCGTGCTCCTGCCGGCGCTGCGCCACCCGGTCGTGCTGGCCCACGTCGTCGGCACCCTCGATCGCGTGGCCGAGGGACGGGTGATCCTCGGGGTCGGCATTGCCGGCGATACTCCGGCCATCCGCAAGGAGTTCGCGGCCGCGGGCGTGCCCTTCGAGCGCCGCGTCGGGCGATTTCTCGAAATGCTGGAGATCTGTCGCGCGCTGTGGAGCCGGGACCACGTCAGCTTCAGCGGCACGCACTTCACGCTCCAGGACGTCACGATGGAGCCGAAGCCGCATCGTCCCGGCGGACCGCCCATCTGGATCGGCGGCAGCGGCCCCACCGCGCTGCGCGAGGCCGCGCGCTTCGACGCCTGGTTTCCCACCGGCCCCAGTGTCGAGTTCTTCGCCGAGCACTGGCCCCGCGTGCAGGCGGCCGCCCGCGCGGCGGGCCGCGCCCCCGACGCCGTGACGGGCGCGGCCTACGTCACGCTCGCGCTCGGCCCGAGCCCGGCCGCCGCCGAGCAGCGCCTGCACGGCTTCCTCGAGACGTATTACGCGGCGCCGGCCCGCGTGATCCCGGCCCGCCAGGCCTTCTATGCCGGACCGATCGAGGGCTGCGTCGAGTGGCTCCAGCGCTGGATCGACACGGGCGCGCGCCACATCGCCCTGCGCTTCGCGGGAGGCGACCAGCTCGCGCAGGTGGACGAGGCCGCGTCCCGGCTCCTGTCCCGGCTCAAGCGCGTGCCGTGACCGACCGGGACCTCCGCCCGCTGCTCGCACCACGCTCGATCGCGATCGTCGGCGCGTCGAAGAGCAACCCGTACGCGAGCCGCTTG
>JBGPYK010000147.1:0-6174 GCA_041493245.1 Methylomirabilia bacterium
CGACGCGGGTGAGACCGTAGACCTGCGTGAGGTACGACACGCCCCACAGACCCTGGACGGCGATGAGCGTTGCGAACATGCCGGAGGCGGCGACGATCGGCGGCCACGTGCGCGGGTTCGCGGCGATCTCCGGGATCCCGCGCACCACCTCGCCCAGCGTGAGGGCGTGTCGCGGACGGGGCGGGTTCACCGGCGGCAGCCCCATCGCCTCCGGCCGGTCGCGGACGCAGAGGAGGGACGCGGCGCCGAACAGCAGCGATACCGAGCCGATGATCACGAAACTCTGCCGCCAGCCGACGGCCTCGACCAGGACGGCGAGCGGGGAGGCGGCGATGAGGCCGCCGACGTTGCCGACGGTCTGGGTCAGGCCCGACACCGTCGCGAACTCGTCGGGACGGAACCACTCGGCGGCGAGGCTCAAGAAGGAGATGAGCACCACCGAGGCGCCCATGCCGACGAGGAGCCGCCCGAGGACGGCGACGCCGAAGACGGGCGCGGCGCCGAACACCAGAGCGCCCACGCCCATCCCGACTCCGCCGAGAGCGAGCGTCCGGCGCGGCCCCAGCGTCTCCGCGAGGCTGCCCGCCACCAGCGCCATGGCGACGAAGACGTACGGGTAGACCGCGGTCAGCGTGCCGAGCGCCGCGGCGCTGATGTCGAAGGCGCGCATGACGTCGGCGGCGACGACAGCGGACGCCACACGGTGGAAATAGGAGAAGAAGTAGATCGCGGACGGGATGACGAGCACGAGCCAGCGAATGCGTCGCGTGCGCCGGAGGTCCTCGCGGGGATGGGCCATGCACGGCCATTCTACGCGGCGGCTAGCGGACGTTGAGGGTGTCGCGCAGGCCGTCGCCGACGAGATTGATCGCGAGCACGATGACGACGTTCCGCACGCTCGCGCGCATGAGAGCCATGAGGGCGGAATCGGGAGGATAGTAACACGCTTGCAATCCGGGGGCCGGTCATGTATGCTACTGTCGTCTGGTTCGGCGTTCGGTTCGGCTAAGAACCCTCCTCATCAGACCATGACTCCGGTGCTCTTCCGCGTTCTGGGTCGTGCATGGATCAACAAGCGGAAGCAGAGTCAATGCAGTGCGAGCCGCGGATGTCACGGGCGCTGGGCGAGCCGCAGCAAAAGTGCCCCGCCGTCCAAGGCGAGCCTGTAAAGGAGGCGTCTCATGGCGCACAAATTGTTCGTCGGTGGTCTCCCGTTCTCCACGTCCGATGATCGTCTTCGCGAGGTGTTCGCCGCGGCGGGGCAGGTCGAGTCCGCGGTGGTCGTGACCGACCGCGACACCGGTCGCTCCCGGGGCTTCGGCTTCGTGGAGATGGCCACGTCCGAAGAGGCGGATCAGGCCGTCCAGAAGCTCAACGGCAAGGATCTCGACGGCCGCCAGCTCAAGGTCGAGCGGGCGAAGCCCTCGGAAGGTGGCGCGCGCCGGAGCTCCGGCGGCGGCGGCGGCGGCTTCGGTGGCGGATCCCGCGGCGGAAGCCGCTGGTAGTCGGGTCTCCGGTCCTGTTCCGTGTCATCGAGGCGGGTTCGGCATTCGGCCGACCCGCCTCGTCCGTTTACCCGCAGTCCTCGTGAGGAGTCCACGGTGCACGTGATGGCATTCTCGACTCCGGCCCGTCCCGACTGGCGCTGGCGCATCGTCAACAATGCCGGCGAGGTCATCGAGGAGTCCAAAACCACGTTCGGCACGATCGCGACCGCGGTGGCCGATGGCAGCCGCCGGCTCGTACAGATGGACCTCACCGACCGCTCGGTGCGCGCCCGCCCCTTCGGGCGGTCGACGTCCCACCTGCGCGGCCGATGAGCCGGGCCCGTAACTACGGCTTCGACCGACGACGCAGGGACGACGTGCGCCGCGCGAAGCAGGAGGCCAAGCGCCAGCGGAAGACCGATCGTTCCGAGGCCGGCGCCACCGGCCCCGAGATGGGTGAGGCCCAGGATTCCGGCAAGGAGCCCGGCGTGTGGGAGTGGTTCTCGGCCAGCCGCGGGCGGACGGCGAAGTCACCCACCCGCTCGCGTCCCCCTAACGACCCGCCCGACGACTGGATCTTGCTGACCGACGTCGCCGCCGACGACCAGCCGCCGCCGTCTTCGTAGGAACATGGGGGGCCCCGATATGGCCCCCCAAACCCCCCAACGCTCGGGCCGCCCCGGCGAAGCCGGACCGGCCCTCGATACTCCGACAGGCTGGCTCCTAGCGGCGTGGATCGTCCGCCGGAGGGGGCCGTCGAGGCTCCCGCCGACCTTACGGCAGCCTCACGGCGGCGCCGACGACGACGATGAGCCGGATCGTCGCGAGCACGCGGATCACCTGCCACGATGGATCGAACTCGGGCCGCCGCACGCTGAACTTCGGCGCCCGCGGGTGCGCGTGGTGGTTGTTGTGGAGGCTCTCGCCTCCCGTCACCCAGGCCAGGAGCCGGGAGTTGTAGGCGGTGTTCAAGAAATTCTGCCGCCCACGCCAGTGCCCGTAGCCATTGATCGTGGGGGCGAGAACCATCACGTAGAGGACCGCGTGGGCGAGCGCGGCGAGAAGGCCCGGCCACAGGCCGAGCAGCAGGCACAACAGGACCGTCCCCGACCCGACGCCTAGCCAGCCCCAGGAGAAGAGCAGGCGATCGAGACGGTCTTCGACGATGTCCGGCGCGAACCGCTCGAGGGTCTCCGGCTTCTTCGCCTCGCGGGCATAATAGTAGGCGTTCATGAGTTGCACGCGCCAGACGCCCAGCAGTAGCGGGCTGTGCGGATCGCCCTCACGGTCGGTGAAGGCGTGGTGCTTGCGGTGCACGGCCACCCACTCCCGACGCCGCAGCCCGGTGGTGATCCAGAGGATGACGCGAAAGATCAGGTCCGCGACGGGGTGCACGTCGAGCGCCCGATGGGCGAGCGCCCGGTGAAGATAAATCGATGTGGCGACGACGGCGATCTGGCTCAGCGCGATCGCGGCGAGCGGTACGGTCCAGACATATGTGGGCAAACGAACTCCTCTCTGTCCGAACGAGACATGGTCGAGGCGGGCGCAGCGGCCCGCCGGGGCGATTCCGGATCGAGGGTGGCTACTTCTTCTCCTGTTGCACGGCGGCCTCGGCGGCGGCGAACCCGACCTTGCTGTGCGTCCCGTCACAGAACGGCTTGGTCACCGAGGCGCCGCACCGGCACAGGGCGATTCGCGGCCGCGCGCTCGTGTCGACCTTCGCACCCGTCGGATCATAGATCTCGACGTCGCCTTCGATGAGGTAGGGGCCGTTGGGCCGCGCGGTGATCTTCACGGTCATGGGCATGCTCTCCTTGTCTAGTTCGCGCTGGGGTGCCCGGCAGGCGGACCCGTATCATACCATCCATCGAGGCGTAGACTACGCTCATGAAGGAACGCGGAGCCATTCTCCTCGTCGCCTGCTACGAGTTGGGGCACCAGCCCCTGGCCGTGGCGTGGCCGGCCGGTTTCCTAGAAGAGCGCGGCTATGCGCCCGCCGTCATGGACGTCTCCGTCGAGCCGTTCGACGCCGGCAAGGTCGCCGGGGCGCGGCTGGTCGCCATCTCGGTGCCGATGCACACCGCGCTGCGCTTGGGCGTCGGCGTAGCCGAGCAGGTCCGCGCCCTCAACCCGTCCTGCCACGTGTGCTTCTACGGCCTGTACGCGACGCTCAACGCCGACCACCTCCTCGCCACCTGCGCCGACTCGGTCCTGGGTGGCGAGATGGAGCCGCAGCTCGTCGAGCTGGTGGAGGGGCTCGAACGTGGGGAGGCGACCCGCCGTCCCGGGCCTGGCCTCGCGAAGCTTGCGTTCCCCCGGCCGAGCCGGAGCGCCCTGCCGTCACTCAAGGAGTACGCGCACCTCGAGCGCGACGGCCGCCTCGAGCTGACGGGCTACGTCGAGGCAAGCCGCGGGTGCAAGCACCGCTGTCGTCACTGCCCGATCCCGCCCGTCTACGGCGGCCGATTCTTCGTGGTCCCGCGCGACGTGGTGCTCGCCGACGTCCGACAGCTCGTCGCCGCCGGCGCCCGCCACATCACCTTCGGTGATCCCGATTTCCTCAACGGCCCCGGGCATGCCCTGGACGTGGCGCGCGCGCTCCACGCCGAGTTCCCCGACGTCACGTTCGACGTCACGACCAAGGTCGAGCACCTGCTGCGCCAGCGCCGGCGCCTGCCGGAGCTAGCCGCGCTCGGGTGCGCCTTCGTCGTCTCCGCGGTGGAATCGCTCAGCGATACGGTGCTCCGGCACCTCGACAAGGGCCACACGCGCGCCGACGTCGTCGAGGCGCTCGGCCTCGCCCGCGCCGCCGGGCTCGTGCTCCGCCCCACCTGGGTCGCCTTCACGCCGTGGACCACGCTCGACGACTACCGGGAGATGCTGGACTTCGTCGCGCGCGAGGATCTCGTCGACCATGTCGATCCCGTGCAGTACTCCATCCGGCTCCTGGTCCCGCCGGGATCGCTGCTGCTCGAGACCCCGGCGATGCGCCCGTACCTCGGCGCGCTGGTGCAGGAGGCGTTCTATTACCGCTGGGACCATCCCGACCCGCGGATGGACGGGCTCCACGCCGAGGTGAGCGCCGCCGTCGCGACGGCCGCCGAGGGCGTCGAGGACGCGGCGGTCACGTTCGCCCGCGTCGTAGAGCTGGCGGACGCGGCCGCCGGCGCTCCCTCCCCGCTGCCGGCGGGCCTCGCGCCAAACCCCACGCGTCGTCGGCCGCCGCGCCTGACCGAACCCTGGTTCTGCTGAGCGGAGCCGACGACGGGCCAGGTGGCCCGCAGCCGGAGTGAAGTCGGCGTCTAACACGGGGGTTGGCCTCGACCCCAAATGCGGGTACAGTACGGGCCTGAGAGGTGAGCCATGAGCGATGATCTCAAGATCAAAGTGCAGGAACTGATCGACACGATGATCAACCCCGCGGTCGCCGGACACGGCGGCTTCGTCGAGTTGATCGATGTCCAGGACAGCCGGGTGTACCTGCAGATGGGCGGCGGCTGCCAGGGCTGTGGCGCGGCGGACGTCACGCTCAAGTCTGGAATCGAGCGGCTGATCAAGGAAGAGCTTCCCGAGGTCGTCGAGGTGCTCGACACCACCGACCACGCCTCTGGCAGCAACCCCTTCTACACCGCCGGTAAGGGCTAGACCGCTCGTATCGCCCCGGCGGGAGCGCGATGGACCGGCTGCTGCTGCTCCTGCCGACCACGACGTACCGGACGCATGACTTCCTCGAGGCGGGTCGGACGCTCGGGGTGAACGTCGTGTGCGCGTCCGAGCGTCCGAACACGCTCGAGGAGCGGCTCCCCGATCACTTCTTGACCCTCGACTTCGCCGACCCCGACGGCGCCGCCGCCGCGGTGGCGGCCTTCAGCCGGAGTCATCCGATCCGGGCCGTCGTCGGGGTCGACGACCTGACCACGGTCACGGCGGCGGCGATCGCCGAGCGGCTCGGTCTGACCTCGAGCGGCGTCGCCGCCGTGACCACCGCCCGCGACAAGTACCAGATGCGTCAGTGTCTGGCGGCGGCCGGCCTCCCCATCCCGCGCTACCGCCGCCTGGCGCTCAAAGAAGACCCGTTCCTCGCGGCCCGCGGGGTCGGCTTTCCCTGCGTGCTCAAGCCCCTGATGCTGTCCGCGAGCCGGGGCGTGATCCGCGCGAACAACGTCGACCAGTTCATCGCCGCCTTCCGTCGCATCGCGACTCTCCTCCGGCGCGACGACGTCACGGTGAGCGGCGATGGCGCCGAGTACCTCCTGGCCGAGGCCTTCATCCCCGGCGTTGAGGTCGCGCTGGAAGGGCTCCTGATCGGGGGCCGGCTGCACACGCTGGCGCTGTTCGACAAGCCGGACCCGCTCGACGGACCGTTCTTCGAGGAGACGATCTACGTCACGCCGTCGCGGCTGCCCGACGACGTCCAGCGGCGCATCGGCGACGTCGCGGTGGCGGCGTGCGCGGCCCTCGGCCTCGCCGAGGGCCCCGTGCACGCCGAGCTGCGTGTCAACGCGGCCGGGCCGTGGGTGCTGGAGGTCGCGCCGCGCTCGATCGGCGGCCTGTGCTCGCGCACGCTCCGCTTCGGCACCGGGGTCACGCTGGAGGAGCTGATCCTGCGCCATGCGCTGGGCCGGCCGATCGAGTCGCTCGATCGCGAGCGTCAAGCGGCGGGCGTCATGATGATCCCCATCCC
>JBGPYK010000362.1:0-3725 GCA_041493245.1 Methylomirabilia bacterium
GACGACGTGCTGCGCGACCACGCGATCTTCGGCTCGCCGGAGTACGTCATCGACCGCCTCAGCGCCCTCCGCGAGGACATCGGCTTCTCAAGCCTCTCCGCGTGGATGAACCCCGGCGGGCAGATCGGAAACGAGCGCGTCGTCCGCTCGATGCGCTTGTTCGCCGAACGGGTGATCCCGAAACTCGCGTAGATTCGGAGCGGGGTCCCAGCACACCCCACGAAGGCGAAATCGATCGACCCCCGCTGAAGGTGCAACGTGGGTTGCCTGCTATTACACTCGTCTGATAATTTTAGTGTGCGATGAATGCCCGTGGCCTTCGCGCTGCGCGGCTGGCCAAAGGATGGAGCCAAGTGGACGCGGCAGGCCGTCTCGGCATGTCCCAGCCATATCTTGCCATGCTCGAGCGCCGCCAGCGCCGACTCACCCCGGAACTCGCTCGCCGCGCGGCGAAAGTCTACGCTGTGCCGCCGACGAGCGTTCCGCCTTCGCCACCGCGGTCCCCCCACGTCCGGTCGACGGCGGCAACGTCAGCCAGGGATGTCGCCGGCTTGGGATACCCGGCGTTCGCCTACCTGCGTTCGCGACACTGGACGCCCAAGAATCCCGGCGAGGTGCTCCTCGCCGCTTTGGCCCAGCATGACCTCGAATCCCGGCTCGTCGAGGCACTCCCCTGGCTCGTGTTGCGCTACTGGACGGTCGACATGGACTGGCTGGTCAGGGAGGCGAAGCTCAACGATCTCCAGAACCGTTTGGGGTTCGTCGTAAGCTTGGCGCGCCGTGTCGCCGAACGTGCCAGCGACCAGGGCCGGACTCGGACCCTGACGGACGTCGAGCGTGAGCTGGACCGCAGTCGTCTAGCTCGTGAAGACACCCTGTGCCGGGCCTCTCTGCCTGAGGCCGAGCGACGCTGGCTCAGGGAGCATCGGTCGGAAGAGGCCAGGCACTGGAACCTCCTGACGGACTGGACCACGGGGGCCCTCCGCTACGTCGCCTGAACCACCCTCCCCGTGGCCGGCCTTTCTCGCCGCCGTCGATCGCCTGTTACCGCGGGCGGTCGACGTTCACTGTCTCGGGGGCTTCGTCGCCGCGTTCTACTACGATCTGCCTCGTCCAACGAACGACGTCGACTACATCGAGGTCATTCCTCCTGAGGTCGCCGGGACACTGCAGGAGATCGCCGGCCCAGAATCCGCTCTGGCGCGGAAGTATCGTCTCCATTTCCAGCACGTTGGCGTGGCCAGCCTTCCGGAGTCGTACGCGGAACGTCTCACCGAGCTGTTCCCGCGCAGATTTCCACGCCTGCGGCTGTTCGCGCTCGATCCCCACGACTTGGCGTTGTCCAAGCTCGCACGCAACAGCCCGATCGATCGCGAGGACGTCGCCCAGTTGGCGAGCGCTGTGCCCCTCGATCCGGCACTCCTCCGCACGCGCTATGAGCAGGAACTTCGGCCCATCATCATCGGCGATCCGGAGCACCACGATCAGACGCTCCAGATGTGGATCGAGGCTTACTTTCGATCATGAAAGACTGGCGATCTCAAAGCACCGACGCAGGCAAGAAAGGGCTGGACGCCCAGAGCGGAGCCCCGAACGTAGTTCCGCTAAACGGCTATTCTACGCAATTCAGGGCCACCTCGCTGGGAACAATGTCGAAGATTTGGTGCAACGGAAGCCGAAGCTACGTTCAGACGACATGTCGCTCTCTCTCCCCTGATATCTTGCCTGCTTGAGAGTGCGTCAGTGGCCGCATGATCGCCGATCTGGGAAGAGAACAAAAGGACTTCTGGGTCACCGCTGGACGGTCGGCACCCAGGCGGTCGTGCGGCCGCCGATGGTGTCGTAGCGGATCCGCTGGCCGCGCGACGTGACCGCAAACGCGCTCTTGCCCCAGCGGTCGTGGAAGAGCCAGCGGCGGGGGAAGCGATCGCTGTCCGAGCCCACGCGCACGGCCGTCGCCACGACGGCGCGGACCTTCTCGCGCAATCGCCGTAGCTCGGCGTCGGTGAGCGACGAGGCGCGGCGGCGCGGGTCGATGGCCGCCTGGTAGAGCACCTCGTCGGCGATCCAGTTGCCCACGCCGGCGGCGACCGACTGGTCCAGCAGCACCGCCTTGATCGGCGCCGCGCGCCCGCGCAGCAGGGCCGCGAAACCGCGCGGTGACGGCACGCCGAGGAGCGCGTCGAAGCCGAGCAGGCTGATCGGCGGTTCGGCGGCGGGATCGTGACGCAGGCGCACGCGGCCCAGACGCCGCGCGTCGGCGAACACCAACTCGCCACCGTCGTCGAATGCCAGCCGCAGCTTGGCGAACCGCGGCGGCCACCCGGGTACCGGAGGCTTCTCCCCGCTCGACTTGAGCTTGACCCTCTTCCGGCCGGGGACGTGGAAGTCGCCCGTCATCCCGAAGTGCAGACACGGCCACGGCCGCCGGTCCAGCTCGAACCAGAGATGCTTTCCATGACGGTGGACGCCCAAGATGCGACGGCCGAGCAATGCACGGCGCAGCCGCGCCGCCGGCACGCGCTCGAACACGATGGGATCCTCGGCGCACCAGACGCCGACGATGCGGCGTCCAACCGCCACCCGCCGCGCGATCAGCCGCCTCGCCTCAACCTCAGGAAGTTCCGGCATGCCCGATGTCCAGATTCAGAGGCTCACCACTACCGTGACCGCGGTGGGGCGGCGGGGGCGGGTGGGAGTGGGTCGTGACGACCCGTTCCTGCCATCCATCATGCGAGCGTCCCCCTACGAGAATGGGAACTGCAAAGACGGAATAGCGGGCCTGCCGAGGCCGTGGTCGCACGACCCACTCCCACCCGCCCCCGCTGCCCCACCGCGCCGCCCGCAAGTGAACGTTGGATTCAGCGGAACAGCGAGCGTGCGATGACCATGCGCTGGACTTCCGACGGCCCCTCGCCGATCCGCCGCACGCGCGCCTCGCGATACCAGCGCTCGAGGGGAAATTCCTTGGACACGCCGTAGCCGCCGTGGATCTGGACCGCGCTGTCGACCACTCGGCCGAGCACCTCGCTCGAGTAGAGCTTGGCGATCGACGCCTCCACCCGCGCGTCCTCGCCGCGGTCGGCCTTCCACGCGCCGTCCCAGATGAGCCAGCGCGCCGCGCGCAGCTCGACCTCGGCGTCGACCAGCATCCACTGGATGGCCTGCCGATCTTTCAAGCGCACACCGAAGGTCTCGCGGTGCTTGGCGTGCTCGATGGCCATCCGGTGCGCAGCCACCGCCACGCCCAGGTTGCAGGCCGCGTACGGGAAGCGGTTGCGCACGAGCCCGCCGAGGGCGAGGTCGAGACCGCGTCCCTCCTCACCGACGAGGTTCTCGGCCGGCACCCGGCAGTCCTCCAGCGACACCTCACAGGGCACGGCCGCGGTGCGGATCGTGCGGATCGGCCGCGCGGTGAAGCCGGGCGTGCCTTTCTCGACGATGAAGCAGCTGATCCCCGCCCGGCCCTTGGCGCGGTCAGTGCGGGCGAAGACCACGCCCCACTCCCCGACGTCGGCGCGCGAGATGAAGATCTTCGTGCCGTTGAGCACCCAGTGATCGCCCTGCTTGACGGCGCGCGTCTGGATGGCGTTGGCGGGATCGGAGCCGCCGCTGGGTTCGGTGATGGCGAAGAACGTGTGATACCCGTCGCGGATCGCGGGCACCGCGTAGCGCTCGATCTGCTCGCGCGAGCCGCCGAAGATGAACGGCGCGGGGGACCGCCC
>JBGPYK010000382.1:0-3544 GCA_041493245.1 Methylomirabilia bacterium
CGCTCAACACTCGACGTCGTTCGGCAAGTGGTGCGGGAAGAACTCGCACCGTACGCCAACGTGCGAAGGTCTGACCGCGCCCTCCGGCGGACGCGTTCGACCGCCGATGATGGAGCCCGAGTCTGACTGAGCGTTAGCGGTCCAGAGCTTGGCGCACCGTGCGCGCGAGGATGTCCGGCGTGAAGGGCTTCCGCAGAAAGCGCGCGTTCTGGTCAAGCGACTGGTGCTGCGCGGGGTTGTCGAAGTAGCCCGACATGTAGAGCACCTTCATCCCAGGACGCGCGGACACCAGACGCTCCGCCAGCGCGGGGCCGCTCATCTTGGGCATGATCACATCGGTCACGAGGAGGTCGATCGTCGCGGGATGGCGGGCGCCGATCGCCATGGCCTCGGTGACATCGTGCGCCTCCAGCACCATGTAGCCATGGAACTGGAGAACTTCGAGAGTCAACGCGCGGATCTCTTCCTCGTCTTCCACGAGCAGGATGGTTTCCGTGCCGCCCAGGACTTCCGGTGGGGGTTGGGCCGGCGTGACCACGTCGAGTGGCTTGTCGACGCGCGGCAGATAGATCCTGAAGGTCGTCCCCTGACCCGGCTCGCTGTCCACGCAGATGCCGCCGTTACTCTGCCTGACGATCCCGTAAACGGTGGACAGGCCCAGCCCGGTCCCTTCGCCGGGTGCTTTGGTCGTGAAGAACGGCTCGAAGATCCGCGCTTGGGTTTCGCCGTCCATTCCGCTGCCCGTGTCCCGCACCGAGAGCATCACGTACGCGCCCGGCTCGACGCCCGCGCGCCGGTATTCGTGCTCTTGATCCAGCTCGACGTTCGCCGTTTCCATGGTCAGGCGCCCGCCCTGGGGCATCGCGTCGCGGGCGTTCACAGCCAGGTTGATGATGACCCGCTCAATCTGTCCCGGGTCCACTCTGACGCGCCAGAGGTCGGCACCCAGTACCGCCCCCAACCGGATATCCTCACGGATGAGCCGTTCGAGCATCGGCCGGGTGCCCTCGACGACGGTGTTCAGGTCGAACACCCTGGGCTCGAGAACCTGTCTGCGGCTGAAGGCCAGGAGCTGCGCGACGAGCGCCACCGCCCGCACCGCGGTCTTCCGGATGAGGTCGAGGTTCCGGAACAGCTTTTCGTCCCGGCCGGCGTGCCCGATGAGCAGCTCGGCCCGCCCGGCGATGACGGTCATGAGATTGTTGAAGTCGTGGGCGATGCCGCCGGCCAGGGTTCCCACCGCCTCCATCTTCTGGGACTGGCGGAGCTGCTCCTCCCGCTCGACGAGCGCCTTCTGGGCGAGCTCGCGCGCGACGAACTGGCCGACCTGGTTGCCGATCTCGGCCGCCATCTCGAGCAGGGCGTCATCGCGGGGCCGGCTCTCACGCCCGAAGAACAGCAGAACGCCGGCCACCTTGGCGTCGAGACGAATCGGAAACGCAAAGGCAGCGTGGAGTCCCGCCCGGGCCGCGGCGGCCTCCTCCAGGCACTCGGGATCTGCGGCGATGTCATGGACCCAGGCCGCGGCGTTGCTGAGCCAGGCGCCCCCGGGCAGGCCGCGTCCGGGGGCGAATGTCGTGTGGCGCCTCAGCCCCTCGAGCTCTGCGCCCGCGAGCGACGGCGCGCACCAGAAGCCCTCACAGCGCAGGAGGTTGGCGCGGGGATCCGGCCGCCACAATTCCGCGACCTCCCATCGCATGCCTTCGCCCAGCGCCGCGAGGAGGCGCGCCGTCGCTTCCTCGAGCGTGGTGCACTCGGCGAGGACGCGCGTCACCGCAAACCTGGCGGCCTCGCGCTCCTCGGCCCGCCTGCGCTCGGTGATGTCCCGACCGGTCGAAACGAAGTGGGTGATGTCGCCCTGCCTGTTTCGGATCGGCGCGATCGTCTTCTCTTCGTAGTAGAGCGCACCGTCCTTTCTCCTGTTGATGAAGATCCTGCGCACGGTGTCGCCGGCCAGCATCCTCTGCCAGAGGTCCTCGTAGAAGCGGGGGGGATGGCTGCCCGATTCGAGCATCCGTGCCGTCTGGCCGACGGCGTCTTGCCTCGTGTACCGGGTGAGGTTCTCGAAGGCCGGGTTCACATACTCGATGACGCCCTCTCGGTCGGTGATGAAGACGGCATCTCCCGCGTGTTCGACCGCGCCGGAGAGCTTGCTCAACATGTCTTCGGCACGCCTGGACTCGGTCATGTCCCTGACGACGCCGACGGTCCCGACGATCGCGCCGCTCGCGTCACGGAGGAGGGACAGGGAGGCATTGGTCTCGACCCATCGGCCATCGCTGGCGCGGAAGGCCGTCTCGTAATTCCTGATTCGCTCCTCGGCGGTGAGGCGCCGCATGATCGCCTGGGCCTCCCCCGGGCCCGACCGGTAGTAATCGCGGACGCGCTGGCCGAGGATCTCCTCGGGCCGATAGCGGAAGATCGCCAGGCCGCCGGGACTCAGATAGGTGATCCGGCCGTGGACGTCGGTCGTGACGATCGCGTCCGCGGAGGCGTCCGTGATGGACTGGAGGAAGTCCCGGGAGTTTTTGATGTCCTCATAGAGCCTGGCGTTCTCGATCGCCACTTGTCTGCGCGCCTCGTCCCTGCGATCGAGGGATCGGGCGCTCCACCACACGATGACCGCGAAGGCGATCGAGGCGAGCGCCACGACAAGCGACAGACCGAACTCCGTCGAGTACAGGCCGGCTCGCTGGCCCATGAGCCTGACCCATCCCAGCGCGGTCAACAAGGCGACGGCCGCGGGCAAGACACGGCGGACCATCGGCCCGCCGCCACTCGGGCTCGTGATCACCGCCATCCAGCCCCGGTCCGGGCGGGCGAGCAGCACGCCCGTGCCGAGCACCAGGAACGTCAGCGCGGTGTGGAGCGCCATCTGCGTGTATGAGGCGACACCGTAGAGGGACTTCACGCCGTAGAGGTAACCGATGAGCGCCAGCCAGGCGATCACCATCGGGACGAGGGCCAGGAATTGCGCGGGGCGCCCGCCGCGCCGCGTCTCGACATCCAGAAAAAGCAGGGCGAGGCCGAGCAGGAGGAAGCTCACCGCGGTGGTGGGCGCCATCCGGCCGGGGCTGGACGTCCCCACGGCCTCCGGCGACTCCTGGAAGAGCAACTGGTCGATGCCGAGGTCCCAGCCAACGAGATATTCGCTGAGCGTGGCCAGGCCCACCAGCGCGACCACGAAGGCGCACGCCCGCGCCATACGGCGCCCCCGTTCATCTGCCTCAGCGGTGTGGAGCCACCACAGCGAGACCCCCGCCTGGAGGAAGGCGAGCGCCGTGTTAGCTTTCATCGTGACCAGTCCGGGGAGGACGCTCTTCAGGGAGGCAATATCACGCAGCCAGCCAACAAGCACGAGGCCGCCGACGAGCGCGACGATGACGCTTGCGGCTCGGCTAAACCGAAGTTCCCCAGCCGTACGCGAGATAAGTCCGCATCATCGTGTCGAAAAGCATGGGTTTCCAGGCCATATATGTAGCCAAGAGTAATAGTCAGTATCGTGAGGCCATTTATCTTGTAAATTGGCAGGATTATCGGGGGA